>CACZJT010000109.1 GCA_902781565.1 uncultured Ruminococcus sp. | reverse complement strand
CTTGTACCCACGTCTGCGGTGGCATTAACGAAGTTAATGCGGGCGCCTTGATAAAATCCGTTTCTGCACGAATCTATTGTCGGCTTTGAAACAGAGGGGCGTATATCACTATATTGCAGGCTATATCCGCCACATACCTTAAGGGCTTCTTGAAGATAGCGTCCGAGGTACGAAGATCATACTTTTCGTAAGTGTATTCATCGTGGACAGTCATCTCCGGCAGGGAAACGTGATAGCCGGTATTATCCTCGGAAACGTTTATATCGCCTGCATATTCCATATAGTGCTCAAATATATAGTCTCGTCTGACACTATTGAACTGTCCCATGTCTCCCCATTCAATATATCCTCCTCCCGAAGTCCGCCAAACGCCGTAGAGCCTTTCCTTAAAATCTCCGTACATTTTTTTGACAGTAAAACCGCCTCCGTTTTCAGCGCTCGCCGCAAAGGACGCACCGCCCGCGGTAAGCCCCGCGAGTATGCTCCCGACCCCGAAACGGCTGCCCGCAGCCCTTACAGCCGCGTTCCCGAGCTCGCCTATCCCGACCGAGAACTCTCCCTGACTCGCAGGCGCGTTTGTCAACTCTCCGAGCCTTGCAGCGGCACTCTACGACCGCAGCCGTGCTGTCGCACTGCAAGGGAGTTTGACGCAGCAATGTGGAATTTTATCCGAAAGATTTGTGCTGATATTTTCTTGGATTGCTATAAAAGCCCTGCGGCTGTGGAAAGCTCTGCATTGGCGCGGGCTGCTGAAATGTATTCGTGGTATTCGCGGCAGGCTGATCCACATCGGCTCCGCACTTTGAGCAGCATACGGCACCCACCAAAAGCGGCGCACCGCACCTTGCACAGAAGCCGCCGGTCTCGACCTGCCGAGGCTGTTCGGCGGGCTGCCCGGACGGGATATCCGTACCGCATTTGGAGCAAAATTTAGCGTTTGGCAGCAGCCTCGCCTCGCATTCGTGACAAAATACAGCCGGCATATTAACTCCTACTTTTACCTGTACATCCTTTACTGCTCCCCGAACTCTGCTTTGTGCTTTTCGCTCATAGCCTTCAGCCTCTCGTCAAGCTCCTTTATCTCGTCCTCGGGGGTGTAGGGAGTGAACGGCTCGCTGTCGTCGCCTTTGAACAAGCCGCAAACGGTGTCGTATAACCACTTGATGCCCTCACCGACATAGGGCAGCTCGCCTATTATCTCAAATAACTCATTGACCGAGAAATGGAATTCCGCCTCGCCGAATTTCACAACGGCGCTCTTGCCGTCCCACCATGCCGAGAGGGTATCAAGCGAGCTGTTAAGGATAGCGTCCAGTGTTGCATCTATAGCGCTTCCGCCGAGTATCCTCGAATCGAAGGTCCTCAGTGATTCTCCACCCTGTATGGGGTTGCCGAAGAACGCACGCTCATTTTTGAATAACCTTTCGAGCAGTCGCTTGAACTTGCTCTGCGAGGTAGGAGAGGTGCGTATGTATTTAAAGAATGACCTGAATATATTGTCGAGCCTGCTTGATGAAACATGGGTATTGTCGCGACTCACCGTGAAACTGCGGCTGCTGCCGGCGTTCGGGTCGTTGAGCCATTTCCCGAGCATTTTTCCGAAATACGCTTTCAGGGCGTTCACGGTGCAGTCTTTGAAGGCAGCCAAAAGACTCGGGAACCATTTGCCCTTTTCCTCGCCGCCCATAAAATAGTGCTTCGCCCAGCAAGTTACGAGATAACCCGCTATCATTCCGCCGATCATCTTCTTTGACTGTCTGGTGGCGCCATAGTCCGTACCCGTGAAGATATTCTTGTCTCCGCCTATCATAGCGTTCGCAAGGCTGAAAAATCCGTTTTCCGCATAAGTCTCGGCTACGGTCATCACTTTCTGAGAAATATCTACCTCGTCGCCCCAGAAGTCTGCGCCCATCTTCTCGCCTAAGAGAGACCAGCCCTCGCACCAGATCGGCATGATGATAAACTCGATCAGATCGCCATTGACTTTACACTTCGCACTGATATATTTGATGAGATAGGACGTCGCCTGCTCGCCGAACCATTTCGCCGTTGAGCAGATGGTAACACACCTGTCCATCTTGTCCCCAAGCGCCGTCATCTGCTCGGCTTCCTTTTCGTAATACACCTTTGCCTCATAGCATATCGCGTAGCGTATCTGTCTCAGCACGCTTGCAGGAACGTCGGATCCCCTTGCGGCACGCATAAGCTCCTGAGCCTTACCGTTATTAGTAAGCCCATAGCGCTGGCAGGCTCGCCGCAAAAGCTCCCATTCCTGATCACGGTCAAGCAGGTTCTTGTCAGGCAGCGGTTCACCGTCGAGCTGAACAGGCAGGTCGAGAGTATATTTGGGAGAACCGATAGGATACCCAACGGGCAGCGATACCAGCAGCGGATCTGCTTTATCAACAAGAAGCACCTTTTTCGGCTTGATATAATAGCTGCGCTTATCTCCGTCAACGTTGTTTATCTCGCACTCGAACTCGCAGAGGACATGGCGCGTTCTGTCATCGGTGGGCTGTAGCCGGCTCAGGTCGAAGCCGTCCTCCGCAATGACTGTCTCGCCTTTCTCATTCTTGTAGGCGCAGACGAATTTTATCACGGTGGGATCTATCCTTACGCCTTCGCCGGGGTCGGCGTCCTCGGTATTGATGACCAGCCTGCCGAATTTGTCAAGCGGCGGCTCCAGCACCGAAATGCCCTCGTGACAGAGCGTGAACCTGAACACAGCCTCCGCACTTTCGTTGGTGTTCGAGACTGTGAATTTAAGGTCGATGAACTTAGGCTCTCTTCTCCGGTAGCCTACGGGCGAGACGTTTTCGATATGCACCTTGTAGGTGTAGTTCCCCGTCTTGTCGAAGGTCACGTTTACCATGCCCGCGCCGTCCTCCGCGTTGCTGTGCTTTTCGATGACAAGGCTTGTGGGGGTCTCCGCAAAATCGCAGGCTTGAAGATTAATGTCGTAGATCTTTCTGTCGCTCATAAGAGCAGCAAGGCTCGTCAGCTTCCTGACGGGGGTCGTATCGCTCAGAAATTCAAGATAAGGCTTGCCCGCTATACGAAATTTCACATTTTCCGTGAAATACCCCCCGAAGGAACTGAACCTTGCCGAGACCACAGCCTCCGTCAACGGGGAATTCGTGTCGGGTATGCGTACTCTCGCACCCATGTAGCCATTCACCATGCCGAGGGGCGTTAGCTCCATTCCTGCGGTGGGGGTGAACATATATATTTCCTGCGTAAGGTCTATGCGGTCTTTCTCGGTGCCGTCGGGTCTGTCCTCTGCTATTCGGGCAAAAACGTCCACGGGAGGAGCGCCTTTCTTTATGGCGTCTCCAAATTCCTTGTATATTACCATTCTGAACCGCGACTGCTGCTCTTTGCCGTTTTTCTTCTTTCCTGTCGCTGCCATGACCGCCGCCACAGTCCCCGTAACACCCATAACTCCGCCGAACACTTTCAAAGGGATAGTCACGCCATCGTCCTCACCCGGCGTGTCCGAAGCTTTTTTGTCGATAGTATCAGAGCCTCCGCCGTCCGTACCTGTAAAGGCTACAATGCCGCCGCCCGTGGGTTCGCCCTTAGTGAAAACATATCTTAGCCCCGTCTGATAATAAACGTCCTGCGCCTGACCATGCATAACGATGTAGACCACGTCGCCCTCCTCGGCTTCTTCGGGCATTTTTGCTTCGGTATCCTTGTACACGCTCTCGTTGGGAGAGTCGGTCTTGGCAAAGCCGTAAGCAAGCTGGCTTTCGCCAGAGCTGTCGCAGAGATAGGTCTCCCGATTATCCATATACATCGGGTACTCTTCATCGGGATTCAGCCCCGTGATGTAGGCAAAACACC
This sequence comes from uncultured Ruminococcus sp., assembly GCA_902781565.1. GTDB lineage: Bacteria > Bacillota > Clostridia > Oscillospirales > Ruminococcaceae > YE71. The sequence goes on along the minus strand of CACZJT010000109.1, from coordinate 6,564 downwards.
ATGACTGTAATATTGGACAGAGATATTTGCTTTTTTCTGCGTCCAGTTTCAGCCGCATATTGATGGTCTCGTTCGGCTCGTAGTTCTCTTTCAGCGGCGTGGCAGTCGTTCTGAACACGGCAAATTCGTCCTTGCACTTGCCCTTGTCATGGAACTCCGCGTCGTAGTCGTTGGTGTCGTTGTAAAGGCATTTGTAGCTGAACCGGTAGCCGCCGTCTATCCTCTGCCAGTCCCAGCGGTAGGAGCGCTCGGAGTTGTCATAGACGTAATATCCGTCCTCGAACAGACTGCCCGCGGGCGAGTCGCCGTATGTCTTTACCGTACCATCGTATTTCCAGTAGTATTTTTCCTCCGGTTCGCTTGAATCGTCCTTGTTATCACTGTCGGTCTTGTCCTTGTCGGAACCTTTGCCTTCTACCCATACATATTTGTACCAGTAGCACATCTTGCCGTCCCATTCCTCAACAAGCCAAAGTTCCTCGCCGTCTGTTTTGCCCTCGGGGAACTGTGCTCCTATGACGGTGGACAGACCGTCGTAATCCCATTCGGCATACTCTGTCTCTCCGTCGGCATTATATCTGTATCCGCCGTTTTCGACCATTGTAAATCCGTATTCAAGGTTTTCCGAATCATCCTTTAGAGTAATGTTGTCGCCGTATACGCCAAGTTCCTCATGATGGCACAAATAAGTTCGCAGACAACAAGGGGGCAAAGGCTCGTGCTTTGTGTTGTGAATGACGGTAGAATTGAGATTCAGCGAGATAGCTTCATTTGCTTTATAGGTCCTTTGCGGCAGATCGATGGTAAGCGTCTGCTCGACATTCTCGCCCGCACAGCTGTGATCCTCGGGATACCGGCTTTCACGGGTCATATTCTTTTTCGTATTTTTGAAATAAAAAGTTCCCTCGCTTACCGACCATTCAGCATCGGAATATTGCTCGGCTAATGTAGCGCTGCCCTTTATATAGGTATCGGTCTGCCCCCTGTCCACCTGCTTCCAGCAGCTTTCCTCCTCTTTGCCGCTTCCATCGGGCTCTTCGCCGGAAAACCATCTGTACTTGTAATGGCACATTGCTCCATGCGTAGAGCTTACTCGTATAGCAAGCTCGTCGCCGTCTCTTCTGCCGCCTCTGATCTCACAGGTGAATGTCCGCGAAACGGTGGGCTCCTCCTCGGAGGTGTAAAGAGTATCTCCGCTTCCGCCGTGACTGAAAAAGCTGTAATCATTGCCGTTATTGTTATAGATGGCGCAGATAGACATATTTCCCCCGTCGGCAAAGTCGGAGGGGTCTTCAAAGCTGAAAGACCTTTTCTCGTAATGACCGTTCAGCACAGCGCCGACAGATACCGTATCGCCGCCGTTTATGATACTCGGCGGGGCGGTATTGGTGCAGATCACGGTGGAAGCGTCTCCCTTTAGGTTGAGCAAATCGCCGCTCGCGGAGTAGTAATCCACATTGCACTTCCATGAATAAGTATATTTGCCCGGTTCAGCCTTGACCGTATACTCATATTCAGTCTTGTTCCAGCCGTCCTTCCATTCGTTGTCGCCCTCGGTGACCACCTCATACAGCGACCAAAAGCCGTCGCCCGCCGCGTTTGCTTTTACCGCAGCTCCCGGCATGAACATCATAACGCTGCACACAAGCAGGAAAGCCGCGGTCAGCACGCAAGCCGACCTTGTGAAAACATTCTTCCTCATGACTCCACCGCCTTTCTGCCAAGCACGACGTCAAGCGCTATGCCCGCCGCCATTATTATCAAGCCTGCCCACCACGGTACGGACAGAGCGCTGAGACACGCCGAGACAGCAAAGCCCGCCGCTGTTCCCGTCAGCAGACTTTTTACGCGGGTCTCGTCGGCTGTGCGCACTCCGTTCAGCTTTTTTGATACAACCGACTTTGCAAGTCTGCCAAAAAATCCCGAGCTGCCGCCCAGCGCCTGCAAGCTCAACACCGCACCGCTGACAGCCACCATAATGCCGTATGTTCCCGCGTACCCCGCAAAAAGCTGATAGCACAGCACCGCCGCGCCGAGCCCTGCCACCGCGAAGCCCGTAGCTGACCCCTTGCCGAAAAGTCGTTTTGCCCCGCTGACAAGGCTTCTTGCTTCGCCGCCGAACAGCGACATGAACATACTTATTACCATGCCCTTTCCGAAAGCCCCGCCGATGATCTGCCCAACTGTGCCGTGAGTGCCGCCCTCGGCGAAGGTCAGCCCCGAGAGTATCTCCGAGAGCTTGTTTGAATGCCCCGACCTGTTCCACAGCCAGAGGGCTATCCACACCGCAGAGGTAACAAGAGCCGTCATCAGGGCGCGTTTGTTGGCAAGCGTGCTTTTGATGCTGCCAACAAAGCCGCCTATACTGCGTAACACGGTCTGAATTGGCGCAAGTATCGTGCCGTCGGTCAGCGCTCCCGCCCCCGACATATCGGGGATAGTAACACTCATATTTCCGGTAGTGACCGAGGCTGAAACGCTTCCCATGAGCGAGCGTGTGTTCTGAACGACTTCGGAGACTTTACGAACCTCTCCCGTCGCAGAGTCCATCGAGGTCTGCTCCTGCACAGTAGGGGTAGTGATACTTTCTGTCACAGGTGAGCGGCACTTCGAGCAGAACGCCGCTCCCTTTATAAGCGGTGCCCCACACTCTGAACAGTAGCCGCTCATCTCGACCTGATGTGTCTGCGACTGCGGCTCTTGGGTTATCTCACATCTGCATTTTGAGCAAAAACGCGCTCCTTCGAGCAGCTTTGCTCCACATTCGGGACAGAACTGTATTGCCATGCTTATTGCTCCTTTCACGGTCTCACCATAGCCAGATACGCGGGCAGTCCGTCGGAGGTGATTATCGCTCCGAGAGCGTACTGCCTGCCGTTTTCCCGCCACAGGCTGTTTATGGATATTTCGGCAGCACCCGAAGCATAAAGCCCCGAGTCGGTAACGTCCCCGAAGAAAACGCTGTCCTCCATATCCTCCTCGCTGTAACGTTCGTTGCCGTCATTCTCCATAAGGTACCAGTCTATCGTGATGACGGCAGAATCGCCGTTTACCTCGATGTCGATGTTGTCAAGCTCGCGCATGAAAGTCCCCGCCGAGTTGGTCGGGTTATATATCACCATAGCCTTCCAACCGCCGCAGTACCCCAAAGGCTCGGTTATCATTTCGGCACCCGCTGGAGCCTCGTACACAAGCCCGCCCTGCCCGAAGCACCATTCAAACTCCTCGAATGTTGGGCGTTCGTCTGTTGACAGGGACATAGCCTCCGCATAGACGGCGTTCTTTTCTTCAAGACCCTTGTCTGCGGGGCTTGTAGTTGTAGTCTGCAAAGTGGTTGTTTCGGGGGCAGTCGTGGTAGTCTCGGGGGCTGATGTAGTCGTAGGAGTTGTGGTAACAGCCGTCGTTTCGGCTGTGGTCGTCGTCTCGGTGGGCTTTTCCTCCGACTCCTCGGTGGATACCGCTGGCTTGCTTTCGGAAGTCACAGCTGAGGTAGTAGTATTCGTTTTAGAATTGTTGTCATCATCACGTTTGAGAAGATACCCAGGCTTTACAAACAGAACGAATCCGCCTATCAGCACCAAACATATCACAGCCGAAACAGCAGAAATAAGCGCAGTATTCGGTCTCTTTGCCGACACAGTATTATCGGGAACCGATGAGGGAGCCGGATACTGCTGTGCATTATATGATACGGGCGGTGGAGTAGTCTGAAAAGTCTGCTCGGTGTTTCCGCCGTTATTCAGAGTTTCCCCGCAAAAGGCGCAGAAGGTATCTCCGTCATTGAGCTGTTTACCGCATTTAGGACAAAACATAAAATCACCTCAAACGTTTAATTTTTGAGAATAATTAATCTCTTATTCATTATATCACATTTGTGCGACAAATTCAATAGTTTTTTTGATTATTTACATATAAAAATGTATAATATTTCAGTTTTGCGATCATTATCCGAAAGCATAAGCCGGATAAAAAGATAAAGCGGTACGCTGCGCTGCATACCGCTTTCTTCACAGATATTCACTTTTTTCCTATTGCCGTTTCCAAAATAATAAGCCCGATAGATATTTTCACATACGTTCTGCCCTGCTTTTTCAACGCTTTCGAAGCCATTATCTTATCGTATACAATATCAAAATTTGAGATATTCCGCGAAAAAAATAACAGCTATGTATACTCCCCTCTGTTTCAAAGCCGACAATAGAAAACGGATTTTATCAAGGCGCACGACCGCAGACGTGCTGTCGCACTTCAAGGGAGTGCAACGCAGAGAAAATTCGTTTATGTACGAAGATATTGGTGGAATTGGAACAGAGGGGAGTATAATGACTACATATGAGCGTAATCATTCTATGTTGACAAAACACGTTACCTGCCGTTGACAAGATACGTTCACTTCTGGATGACATTTTAGGGGAGCGGTAACACCAATATCCATAAAACAAAACTCCCAATGAAACAATTTTACCGTTTCATCGGGAGATATTTTTTGGAGATGTTTTTTCAAAGATATACGGTATTCATAATGACCCAAATAGTGAACCTCAATTTGGGCAAATGGGAGAATTACAAAATAATTCTTCAGTTTGCCTTAATTATTGGACTTCAATCCTAGGTATATATGAGAACTAAAATAATTTGCTCGAAAAAAATTTTTTTCCTGCACTTTTGGATTATAAAATTCAAGCTGTCAAAAAATAACATTCTGCCAAACCGAAATCTAATCCTAACTTCAAATTTGTTTATCGCCTTTGGATATGAATATATGAAATCAAGGTGAAAAATTGGTGTAAAGCCGATATACTTAACATTTATATGTCATTACCAAACATGAGTTCTCAATAAAGTTGAAATTAATTATCTGAAACATAGATTTGGAAAACAGTTTTTTCGATCTGCCTTCAAAAATCTTTAGATTTTGTAGGTATTAGTGAAAAAAGATTGTATTAAGGCCCTCAAAACAATAATACTATTTTGTAATCTGAAACTATAATCCGGTCGGGAACAAGAATAATAGTCCCTGTGCCAGACGATAAAACCTGTCTGCGAGATTATTATTTTAGTCCGTAATGAGCGAATTTCCACTTGCACTATGAATAATCCGATCTAATTCTCTCTCGTGTGAATATTAACAGAGTGCCGTATACTATCTTTGCAACAAATATCTTTTCCTACAAACTTTCTGAAAAAACTAAATTGACCTTTTCGAAAATGGCTTGTAAGTGTGCAATACTTATGAGAGGACTATTTGCAAAATGCTTTTCAAACGCCTTGATTTTTTTATTTATGACCGGAATGATTTTTGAGCCGCAAATTATTCCCTCTTTCAGACAGATAATTATCGCAGCAACTTACTTTCAATACATAGGACACCTTGTGCCGCCTCGGCTTACAATTATTGCACCACAAAAGCCACGCCTTCTATTCTAAAAGTTGAAATTCATCAGTCGCAGTGATCTTGCTCCATCGTTACCGTTTTCAAAATGATTTACCGAAAACGTTGATCGTAACTTATGTGCTCAAAAAAGATGTACATTTTTTTCGCTATCCCAATGTCGGACAATTATGCACCCCGTCGGTCTTTTTGAAAACCGATAACTTTTTTGCGAGTTCTTCCCCATTGATTTATAGAGGGCATAGTTTTCAATCAAAAATATGATCCTTGTATAATTCTTTACCTTCCGCTAACAGAAATGGTATCTTTATCAGCGATCATATCGGGGTGGAAAACATAGTTGACCCGTCCTTTAAACTTGCCAGCCGAGCACCCACCTTCGTTGTGATTATGACGGAACGCATATTCATAAGCCGTCCCCTCGTCAGACAGTTTTCACAAGAATTATTACAAAGTCCCAAACTGCCCTCATAAAAATGCTCTCCCAATACCTACCTTATGAAGGGATAAATCAAAATGCGACAAATGCCATACAATCCATAACAGCTATAATTATATATCCCCGCCTATCCGCTGTCCCGCAGGCAGCAGATAAAGTGCGCAGTACCATACGCTTACTGTTTCGACCCAAAGGAGATGATACCCGCGACCCCATAAGTTTTTATGAACATATTTATCGGTGCCAGTCACCGAACCCCTATATTATTTCTGTTGGAGATAAGCTACCTGATATGACCCTCTCGCCAGGTCGTGTAAAGCAGCTGTCCCGCAGAAGCGAACCAAGAGTAATAACAAACGTTACATGAAAACAGAAAGGAAGATGCCAATTGACATTAACGCAGAAGAACGAACTCATCAATCAGATAACCGCCATGCTTGACAAGCTGATCGACGTGGACGCCGAGAGCCCCAGCATCCCCGCAGAGCTGCCCATGTACAAGCCTATGGAGATGCTCACCATCAAGGAATGCGCCGAGCTCGTGGACGGGCTGTCCGAGCACACGGTGCGTATGCTGTGTTCGCAGGATAAGATCGCCCATGTTCGTGCGGGTGCAGGTCGCAACGGCAAGATCCTTGTGAGCAAAGTTTCGCTGTTGAAGTATCTCGGTATCGCAGGCTGAACGTGATTTTTCATTTGTCTATGTTAATTAAAAAATGGAATATATTTCCGT
>CACZJT010000108.1 GCA_902781565.1 uncultured Ruminococcus sp. | reverse complement strand
CCTGCAAGGGAAAACCCTTCTGAAGAAGGGTTATTCCCAGAAAACTTTAGTTTTCCACTCTTCTCCTAAGACTTTTGGTTTGTGCTACAGAGAGCTTCTTCTTTTTATTTTGCCTGCGGTCAATTTGCACTTTCTATGCTTGTTCTGACGTCCTGCGGGTTCGCGGAGCGCGTTTCGCTCGCGAAACCGCGTCCGCATATCCGTCCGCCGCAGGCGGACACCTTCAATTCCGAATTCCGCATTCCGAATTCCGAATTACCCATTACGCATTCCGCATTCCGAATTCCGAATTAAAGAAACGATCTGTTCGTAAAGCTCTTCAAGGGTCTGCTCTTTCATCTGCAAGGTCGATATACCCAGAGCCTGCGCCGCCGTCAGATTTCGCTCCGTGTCGTCAATGAACAGACACTCCCGCGGGTCAAGAGCATATCTCTCGCAAAGTATCTCGTATATCCTCCGCTCGGGCTTCGTGATCTTCACATGACAGGAGAACACCCCGCCGTCCGTGTGGGAGATAAACTCCAGCGCCTGCGGTGCGGTGTGCATCAGGTACTCGAAGTAGTTCGAGAGGTAGTACACCCCATACCCCTCGGCTTTCAGCCTTTCGATGATCTCAACCGCGCCCCGCTTCATCTCCACCAGCTCTCCGAAGTGGGCGAACACGGTGCGTATCTCACGCTCGCGGGCGGGGGCTTTCGCTATGAACAGCTTCAATACCTCCTCGTCTGAAAGCACGCCGCGGTCAAGCTCGTTCCAGTCGGGATTATGCCACATCGCGTCCGTCACCTCGCGGGAGGTCTCCGCGTCAAATCCCAGCTTCTCCATGAGCGGCTCCCAGTTCACCGCCACAAGCACTCTGCCGATGTCAAAAATTATGTTCCTTATCATCATATCACCATTCTTCTCGCAAAAGCTCCGACGGTATCGCTATCGTCGGAGCTTGGGTTTCTTAAACTTTCTCGAATTTCCCCGTCAAAAGGGTAGCGCTGTCGTTCGCCACACGGAAAGCTCCGCCCGAGATGTCGGCGGATATCTCCGCGCCATCCGCGTCGGTTATCACGCATTTGCAGGGCTTCACCAGCGTCATGAACGGCGCGTGTCCCGCAAGCACCGCGAAATCTCCCGCCGCGCCGCGCATTACGATCTTCTGAGCCTCGCCGTCGAAGGCTCTGCCCTCGGAGGTCGATACCCTGAGCTTAAAGACCGCCGCCATTATTCTGCCGCCTTTCCGCGCTCAACTGCCTCGTCGATAGTTCCCGCGAACAGGAACGCCGACTCGGGAACATCGTCATGCTTGCCCTCGCATATCTCCTTGAAGCCGCGTATGGTCTCGGACAGCGGCACGTAAACGCCCTCTATGCCCGTGAACTTCTCGGAAACGTTGAAAGGCTGGGAAAGGAAGCGCTGTATCTTTCTCGCGCGGGTAACGAGCAGCTTGTCCTCGTCGGAAAGCTCGTCCATGCCCATGATGGCGATTATGTCCATAAGATCCTGATAGCGCTGTAGTATGCGCTGTACTTCCTTCGCCACGGCGTAATGCTCCTCGCCCACGATCTCGGGGGAGAGTATGCGGCTGGTGGACTCCAGCGGGTCTACCGCGGGATAGATACCCTGCGACGCGATGTTTCTCGAAAGAACCGTCGTAGCGTCAAGGTGCGCGAACGTTGTCGCGGGCGCGGGGTCGGTCAGGTCATCGGCAGGAACGTATACCGCCTGAACGCTCGTTATAGAGCCGCGCTTGGTGGAGGTTATGCGCTCCTGCAAAGCGCCCATTTCGGTCGCAAGGGTAGGCTGATAGCCCACCGCCGAGGGCATACGTCCCAGCAGAGCCGATACCTCGGAACCCGCCTGTGTGAATCTGAATATGTTGTCGATGAACAGCAGAACGTCCTGACCCTCGCTGTCACGGAAATACTCCGCCATAGTCAGACCCGAGAGCGCGACTCTCATTCTCGCCCCGGGGGGCTCGTTCATCTGACCGTAGACGAGGGTGGTGTTATTGATAACCCCCGATTCCTTCATCTCGTTATAGAGGTCGTTTCCCTCACGGGTACGCTCTCCCACGCCCGTGAACACAGACAGACCGCCGTGTTCCTTGGCGATGTTGTTGATAAGCTCCATTATAAGCACCGTCTTGCCGACGCCCGCGCCGCCGAAAAGACCTATCTTACCGCCCTTTGAGTAGGGGCAGAGCAGGTCAATTACCTTGATACCCGTTTCGAGTATCTCCATAGAATCGGACAGCTCGTCGTAATCGGGGGCGAGGCGGTGTATGTCCCATTTCTCCACGTCCTCGGGGTCGGGCATATCGTCCACAGCCTTTCCCAGAACGTTGAATATGCGTCCGAGGGTCTTTCTGCCCACGGGCACACGTATAGGCGCTCCCGTGTCGATGACCTCGGTACCGCGGCGCAGACCGTCGGTGGAAGCCATCGAGATACAGCGGACGGTATTATCGCCTATATGCTGTGCCACCTCGACGGTGAGCTTTTTTTCGGTATTTATTTCAAGCGCATTGAATATCTCGGGAAGCTCGCCCTCTTCAAAGCGAACGTCCACGACAGGTCCCATGACCTGCGCCACTATGCCTTTAGATACAGCCATTTTTCACATAGCCCCTCTTTCTTGATTCGGAATTCGGAATGCGGGATTCGGAATTGAAGGTGCAGTATTAGCTTGCTAATACCATTAGCTTGCTAATACCATCAGCTTGCTAATACCATTAGCTTGCTAATACCATCAGCTTGCTGATACCCTTCGCGACGTTTTTGAGCGCGGCGCAGGCTCCTTTAATTCCGCATTACGGCGCCAACTTGTTGGTGCGATCCCGAAATTCCTGATTATCAACTCTCTCCCGCTCCCGCGACGATCTCGGTGATCTCCTGGGTGATGATGGACTGACGTGCGCGGTTGTATTCGAGCTTCAAGTCGTCTATCATCTGCTGGGCGTTCTTGCCCGCGTTGTCCATAGCCACACGCCGCGCCGCGACCTCGGAAGCGAAGCTCTCCCGCACCAGCGCCGTCAGCACTCCCGCCACGTAGTCGGGCATGAAGGTGTTCAGCACCTCTTCCTCGCTCGGCTCAAAGACCGTCACCGCGTCGGAGCCGCCGCCCTCGCCCTCTTTCGTTTCGAGGGGGAAAAGCCGCACTATCCTCGGATGCTGGGTCATCATGTTGATGTACTCGGTGCATAGCACCTCCACGCAGTCGGTCTTTTCCTCGGCGAACAGCTCGCACAGCCTGTCGGAAAGCTCCTTCGCCTGCTCGAAGCCGAAGGTCTCCGCAGAGCTGTAGCCTTCGCCCAGCTTGTCGCAGGCTTTCTTTCCTATGGGTATCAGCTCCGCGCCGCCGAAATCGCCGTCGCGCAGAGTGCGGAAAATGCCCGCATTGTAGCCCCCCGCAAGACCTCTGTCACCCGCGATGACAACTACCACTCTCCGCGATGAGGTGTCCTCGGGGCGGCGCAGGTACTTGTTGCGCCTGCAAGCCTGTTCAGCCGCAAGGGTCTCAACGATCTGCCGCGCCGCGTCGGAATACTCCCTCGCCGCGTTCATGGCTTCGTTGGCGCGGCGTATCTTCGAGGACGCCACAAGCCCCATAGCCTTTGTCAGGTGCAGTGTCGAGTCGATACTGCGGATACGCCCTTTCAGCTTTTTTATGTCAGCGCCCACGGTCTATCACCTCGCCAGCTTTCCGAGAGCCTGCTTGATCTCTTCCTCGTCCTCTTTCTCGTATGAGCCGCCCTCGAGCCTTGCAAGAAGCTCCGCGTACTCGCTTTCGAGCAGTCCGTAGAGCTTCTCCTCGTACTCGCCGACCTTATCGACCGCAACATCGTTCAGATAGCCGTTGATGACGGCATACACTATCGCGATCTGACAACCGGGACGTATAGGCGCGTTCCTGCCCTGTTTCAGCACAGCCACTATCCTGTCGCCGAGTGCAAGACGTGCCTTGGTGTCGGCGTCGAGGTCTGAGCCGTACTGTGCGAAGGATTGCAGCTCTCTGTACTGGGAGTACAAGAGCTTCAGCGTACCCGATACCTTCTTCATTCCCTTGAGCTGTGCCGAACCGCCGACACGGCTTACCGAGATACCCGGGTTTATGGCGGGTATGACGCCCGAATGGAACAGCTCCGTTTCGAGGAAGATCTGTCCGTCGGTTATTGAGATAACGTTCGTCGGGATATAAGCCGAAACGTCGCCCGCCTGGGTCTCAACGATAGGCATGGCGGTTATCGAGCCGCCGCCGTTCTCCTTGTTGACGCAAGCCGCTCTTTCGAGAAGTCTCGAATGGAGGTAGAAAACGTCGCCGGGGTAAGCCTCACGCCCCGGGGGACGGCGTATCAGAAGCGAGAGGGCGCGGTAAGCTACCGCGTGCTTTGAGAGATCGTCGTAAACGATCAGAACGTCCTTCCCCTGCTCCCTGAAATACTCCGCCATAGCACAGCCCGAATAGGGGGCTATGTACTGTAACGGTGCGCTCTCCGAAGCCGAAGCCGCAACGATTATGGTATTTTTCAGCGCCCCCGCCCTGTCGAGCTGGTTCGCAAGCTGAACTATCGAGGTATTCTTCTGACCTATGGCTACATAGATACAGATAACGCCCGTGTTCTTCTGATTGATTATGGTGTCGATGGCGATCTCGGTCTTACCCGTCTGACGGTCGCCGATTATAAGCTCACGCTGACCGCGTCCTATCGGGATCATGCTGTCTATCGCCTTGATACCCGTATGCAGCGGGGTATTTACCGACTGACGGGCGATTATCCCGGGAGCCTCGGACTCTATGGGGCGTGTCTCGGTGGTGAGAGCGTCGCCCTTGTCGTCTATCGGCACACCGAGAGCGTTTACGACTCTTCCCAGCAGTGCCTCGCCCACGGGAACGGAAAGCACTCTTCCCGTACAGTGAACCGTCGTGCCTTCCTTGATGTGGCTGTCGTTCGCGAGTATCGCTGCGGAAACTGTCTCGTCCTCCAGGTTCTGAGCTATGCCGAAGCTGCCGTCCTCAAATTCGAGAAGCTCGTTGGACATACATCTTCTCAGACCGTATATAGTGGCGATACCGTCGCCCGTTCTTATGACCGTACCCGTTTCGTGCATTTCAGCCTTCTGCGAGTAGGCGCGTATCTGCTCCTTGATGATGCTGCTTATCTCATCGGGCTTGATCCTCATTTCCTTATCACTTCCTTTATCTCTTTAAGGCGGCGGCGCACCGAGCCGTCGATCACCTGATCGTCTGTCTCGATGATGATGCCGCCCAATATGGACGGATCGACCCTGAATCTCAGCATAGCCGAATGTCCCATAAGCGCGTGCATTTTCTCCTGCACCCGTATCTTTTCGCTCTCCGTAAGCTCCACGGCGCTCGTGACAACTGCGCGTACAGTCCCCGAGAAATCGAGGTAGAGCTTGCGGAACTCGTCATAGCAATCTCCGAAGTAATGAAGATACCCCTTTTTGCAGAGCAGCTTCAGAAAGGAGACTATATGCACCGTCACCGCCCCGCCGAACGCTTTTTCGATCATATCACAGCGTTCGTGGACGGAAATGCTGGGTGCCGAGAGAATGGCGGCGTAGCCGGGGTTCTTGTCAAAGACCTCCATGACGTCGCGCAGCTCCTCCAAATATTCCCTCTCGCGGTGTTCCTCCGCCGCGAGCATATACAGACCCCTTGCGTATTCCTTAGCCGTATCTGTCATGCTCACTCACCTATCCCGTCGAGGAATTCGCCGATAAGATCGTGATGAGTTTTCTCGTCGATCTCGTGACCGATGACCTTTTCGGCGATAGCGGCTGAAACGTCCGCGATCTCGCCGCGAATGCTGTCCTGAGCGCGTTTGTATTCAAGCTCCGCGCCCTCGCGGGCAGAGGTAAGGATATGCTCCGCCTTTTCCTTCGCGTCGTTCTCGATGCGTTCGGCGTTGCGCTTTGCGCTGTCCGAAGCGGTCTTGACGATCTCCTCGGCTTTAGCGTCCGCGCCTTTCAGCTTCTCGTCCCATTCCGAGCGGCTCTTTTCCGCGTCGGCGAGGGCGGCTTTTGCCTTGTCATACTCGGCGTTAGCCATAGCTTCCCGTTCGGCGAGCAGCTTCTTAACGGGCTTGAACAGCAATTTTTTGACGATAAGGAAAAGAATGGTAAGGTTGCAGAGGGATATGACTATCTGCCATATGTTTACCGAAATAATATCTGCCGACTGCATATTCCCTCACTTACTTTCCTACGTTTTCCATAAGTATGTTCACAAGTCTGCCGGGTGCTACGAATATCAGCAGGATAGCGATAACGAGCGCATAAAGACCCGTGGTCTCCGCAACGGCGCAGCCCATGAGCATAGTAGTAGTTACCTGACCGCGGCACTCGGGCTGACGTCCGATAGCCTCGCAAGCCTTTGCGACGGCGTTACCTTCACCTATACCGGGTCCGATACCCGCGATCATCGCAACGCCCGCGCCCAGTGCGCAGGCTCCGAGAATGATACCTATTGCAAGCTCTAACATGATTTTTACCTCCAAAAATATTATTTTTCTTCGTATATTGGTTTTTCAAAAATAATTACAACTTGGTCTACGGTTGAATTAGTACCGAGAGTATAGTTACCAACAGTCGTGCTTGATGAATTATGTCCCAATTCGTTTGTAAAAACTGATATTACCCTATATCCTTTTTGAGCATATTCCGACATAATTGTTTGCAGTCCTATTATATTTGTTCCTCCCCTAAAATCTTTTACAGTTTTTACTGCATATTCATATCTTATCGGGGTCTTTTGATTGTATAACTTTTTCACCAAGGATAATTCGATAAGTGAATTAAGCTGTTCATCACTTAGCTCTTCAATATGGTTGACCTGCCTTACCCACTTTTTGTATGTAAGATCTTCACCCTCAACTGCGTGTTTGCGGTGTGTATCGCTTTTTTGTTGAAGTATTGATTTAGCCTGTTCATAGTTTTCTTGCGTAAGCTCATACCCTCTATTAACAAGATAGGTCATAATTTCTTCGCGTGATACCTCAATAGTGGAGGGCGCTTCTGCATTTGCAGCATCTACTTCTGCTCTATTATCTTCATGAACGTTCTCGACTAACGGTGCATTGATCTCCTCAATTTTCTTTAATTCAGATATTAAGTATTTCCTAAAATCCATATTCATGCTCCTCTTGTAGTCGTACAAGCATCGTATAAAGTCTCGGTAATCTAACCAAAAGTGCTAAAGAGTGGGCGCGGTTTTACGGTTTTGTACGCCTTCCGCCTGCCTTGCGGCAGGTTTGGTTTGTTTCACGAAATGCGCTTCGCTGTTTCGTGAAATTAAATCGGCGATACGGTCTGTTCTCGGGGCATTGTGCGGGACTGTTGCTTTGTCCCTTACTGCACGCTTTTCTTTGGTATCGCCGATTTAAACGGACGGTTCGTGTGCGGTTCTTGGCGGGGATTTGTCTTAACGGTTCGGCTCCTCGCCCTTGACCTCGGCAAGGGGCTAACGCCGCCCCTTGCATCCGGCGTTGATGTGCTACAGAGAGCTTCTGCTTTTTATTTTGCTTGCGGTCATATTACATTTTCGTGATTATTTTGTACGCCCTGCGGCTTCTCGCGGAGCGCGTTTCGCTCGCGAAACCGCGTCCGCATAAACATCGCCAAAGGCGATTGCACATAGCCTTGCTATGCGCCTTCAATTCCGCATTCATCATTCCGCATTCCGAATTCCCTCGGGGTGTCTCCTGAAGAACTCCTCCGCAGGGAACGCTCCCGATACGTACAGCATCGTCAGCATCGCGAAGATGTACGCCTGCAAAAGTCCGCTGAACAGGTCGAAATATATGCTCAGCACCGCGGGGATACCTACCCTCAGTATCGGGAAGGTCTGCCCGAAGCTCCCGAACAGCGACTCCGAAAGTCCGCCAAGTCCCGCCGCTACCAGCACCGAGATGACCGTTCCCGAAAGTATGTTACCGTAATGACGGAACGCCATCGACACGGGCGTTGCGAACTCGCTTATGATGTTGAGCGGCGCTAAGAACTTGACGGGCTCGCCGAAGCTCTTTAAGTAAACCACGGGTCCGCACTTCATCTTGTAGTAGGTGATGAGTATGAATACCAGTATCGCCCAGCCCGCAACCGTGTTGAGGTCGGAGGTCGGCGGGAAAAGTCCCGTCAGCGACATCAGGCTCGAAAGCGCCGAGAGTATCAGCATAGCACCGATGAACGGCGCGAAGCCCTTAAAGTACGCGCCCATGTTTTCGCCGATGAGCCCCTCGCACTTCTCGACTATCCATTCCGCGGCGTACTGCCGTTTCGTCGGAACGCCCGCACGAATGCCGTGGGTCAGGAACAGCGCCAGCGCCGTGACCGTCAGCATAACGAGCCACGAATTGACCTGCGACTCGCCGATAGGCAGCGGCTGAACGGGCGTGTTCAGCGTAAAGTAGATCAAAGCGCCCTTGATCTCTATCCCCTGCGACTGAGGCGTGAACAGCACTTTGAGCGCTATCCCCGCGGCTGTCGGGAGTATCATCATGAGTATCAAAAGCGCGTCCACCGCCTTGAATCCCGCGGAGGGCTTGACCGCTTCGGGCTTTGTATCTGTTGTTATATCCTTATCGTTTGTCAAATGTTTTCACCTCTTTCCGAACCGCCGTCACCGTCGGGAGCGGGGTCTGTTTTCTTGATGAACATGACCCTGAGCCAGGCGGCTATCCTCGGGAAAAGCAGCGGCAGCAGTGCGCTGACGATATTGAAGCAAGGCAGAACCGCGCCCAGCACAGCCGCACCGAAGAGCATAAAACTGCGGAGGGTCTGTGACATTTTGGCGAAGCTGCGGGCTTCTTTTTCATCGGTCTGTTCCTTTTCGAGGGTGCGTTTGACGGTCAGGCTCATAAGGTAGAAATTGAGCACCGCGGCGCTCCCCGATAGGAGATTTCCGAGAAGAACGGTGTAGTCCCATTTTCCGATGACGAGGAAAACGGCTTCCATAGCCGCCGAGAGAATGATCTCCCAGAGGGCGATATATTTTGTTTCGTTTTTGATAACGTTATCCGCGGCAGCCGCCCCCTCTCGAATGCCGTATTTTCACGGCAACAGTATTATTATACCATAATATATAGGCTTTGTCAATAGTGGCATGAGGGTATTGATTCCCGATAAAGGCGCGAAAAGACTTCCTCGACGTCTTCCGAGGAAGTCTTTTATTCGTCCTAAGATCACGATCTATTGTTGTTCTTCTTCAAATATGAACACGTCCTCCACTGCGCAGCCGAATACTCTTGCTATATCCACCGCCAGCTTCAGCGAGGGATTGTACTGCCCCTTTTCGAGTCGGATTATCGTCTCGCGCCTCACACCCACCAGCTCGGCAAGGTCGCCCTGCTTCATGTCACGAGCGGCACGGAGTTCTTTGATACGTGTAGTAAACTCAGCCATTACTCTTCCTCCGTTTCTTCCTTGCCCTCGAGACCGATGAATATCAGATTCGCGGCGAAGCTGTAACCGAACAGCGCCGTGCAGAGGACATTCATCAGCTTTCCGTAAGGTATCGTGATAACGCCGTTTTCGTTCACTATGAACATCACGAGCGATACTGCCAGCAGAAGCGCGATCAAAGCATACGCCGCCAGCCCCGATGCACGCGACATATTGCGGTTCGACAGCTCGTCCGCAGGCTCTATCTTGTACTTATTGTGTATGTACAGATAATACCCTGCCGCCGCGATGCAGACCACGACCACTGCGGTCATAGCGAGATCGAAGGCATTGAAGCCGTGGTGTTTGGTCTCGAAGAGCATCATTCCGAAGATGACCATGTCACAGAGATACACCACAGCGTCCAGCAGCTTGAACTTTTTCAGTGTCATGGAGGGACGGGGATCGGCGCGGTACTTCTCCCAGTTCAGCTCCAATAGGATCTCCTGTCTTTCGGCGCGGGAAAGAGACTTGTCCTTGTATCTCGCGGTCAGTTTTTCGATCTTTGCATTTGTGATAGGTTTCATAACTATCTCTCCTTTTTCTTGTTCAGGTGATTTATTTATCACCTTATGTTACAATTATATCACCTAAGCGGTTGTTTGTCAAGCCCAAATGTGACAAATCTATCACTTTTGTATACCTGCACAAAGAAACGTCTGATGTGAGAAATATATCACTCGAATTTGCACAATTAAATCGGCGATAAATCTTGTTCACGGGACTATTTGCGGGTCGGGCGTTTATACCCTTAATGCTCGCTTTTTGGTATCGCCGAATTAATACTAATCCCTAAAAGAACAGCAGACAAATCTCGGCACTGACGGCTCATCACTCGTCGTCAAGCTCCCTTGCAGGGCGTTGTACAAGCTGTGCTTG
>CACZJT010000107.1 GCA_902781565.1 uncultured Ruminococcus sp. | reverse complement strand
CGGGTGCTGTTTCCACAGCGTTTTTGTTATCTCTATTATACCATATTTACGCTGTTTTGTACAGTACTTGATGGGTTCAGGTTTGCGGAATCAGGTATTATAGATATATTTTCATACAGTCGGGGATATCATGATAAGCGGGGCGATACGCCCTTGTGTGTTTGTGAAAATCGCCTATCGGAGAGCCCCGCGGGAGATAGTTTCTGTCATACACGGAAAAATTTCCCGAAAGCTGTTGACATTTGCGGCTTTGAGTGGTAGAGTTATATATAGACAAAGGCGTCCGCAGGGTGATACCATACCCTGCGGACGCTTATTTTTTGCGGAGGAATGTGATAGAATGAGCGGTCTGCACGAGGAATGCGGGATATTCGGCATATGCTCCCCCGTAAGGGCGGAGCTTGCGGAGAGGGTCTACTACGGGCTTTACGCCCTACAGCACAGGGGACAGGAGGGCTGCGGGATAGCAGTTTGCGACGACGGGGTCATCACGGCTCACAAGGACACGGGACTTGTGGGCGAGGTGTTCGACCACCTTACGCTGTCTTCTTTGCCGAAGGGCAATATGGCGGTGGGACACGTCAGGTACTCCACCACGGGCGGCAATGAGCGGCGCAACTGTCAGCCAATAGTCGTTAATCATCAGAAGGGGCGAATGGCGCTGGCGCACAACGGCAATCTCTCCAACGCCGACCGCCTGCGCTCCGAGCTGGAGCTTTCGGGGGCTATCTTCCACACCACCTCCGACACCGAGACTATAGCCTACATCATCACGAAAAATCGGCTCGTGACCGACTCTATAGAGCAGGCAGTCATGCGGACTGCGGAGGTGATCGAGGGGGCGTATTCGCTCATCGTCATGTCTCCCACCAAGCTGATAGCTATGCGCGACTCTCACGGCTTCCGTCCCCTCTGCTTCGGGAGCTTTCCCGACGGTTCGTATGCGGTCGCTTCGGAGAGCTGTGCGCTGACGGCGGTGGGAGCAGGCTTCGTCCGCGACCTCGACCCCGGGGAAATGCTGGTATTCTCGGCGGAGGGCGTGCGCTCCGACCGCTCGCTCTGCGGGACGAAACCCCGAAAGACCTGCATTTTCGAGTACATCTACTTCGCACGCCCCGATTCTGTTATAGAAGGCGTTTCGGTGCATGAAGCGCGGCTTCGGGCGGGACGCATACTTGCGCGGGAATGTCCCGCCGATGCGGATATCGTTATAGGCGTTCCGGATTCGGGGCTTGACGCGGCGCTGGGCTTCGCTCACGAGTCCGGGCTGCCCTACGGTATCGGGCTCATAAAGAACAAGTACATCGCAAGGACGTTCATATCCCCCACTCAGTCCTCCCGTACCGACAAGGTTAGGATAAAGCTCTCGGCGGTGGAGGCTACGGTGCGGGAAAAGCGTGTCGTTCTGGTCGATGATTCGATAGTCCGCGGCACCACGGGCGGACGTATAGTCGCGCTCCTGCGGGAAGCAGGGGCAAAGGAGATACATTTCCGCGTGTCCGCGCCGCCGTTTCTGCACCCCTGCTACTACGGCACGGATATCGACTCGGAGGAAAACCTGATCGCCGCCCGCAGCACCATCTCGGGCATAGCCGAAAAAATGGGAGCCGACAGCTTGGGCTTCCTGCCCGTCACGAGCCTTGACGAGCTTAACGCTCACTCGGGCTGCTGCAAAGCCTGCTTCACGGGGGAATACCCCACCGAAGTCCCCGCATTTTCCCGTAAGGATAAATACGACCGCAGGCTCTCCGAAATGCTCCCATAACGATCAAAGGCTGACGCGCATGAACTGTGGTCAGCCTTTGTATTTTAATCGGGGTTTTCTGCAAGATACTTGTCAAGCTCAGACTGAATGTCCTCCAAAAGCTCGTCAAGTCCTGCGGCTTCCATTTCGGCTTTCATCTTTGGTATCACCACATCCGGGTCGGAGGTGCCCGTCACCAGATCGGTGGAGTAGTTCAGGTATATGGCGTTTATGGTGGCGATGATGTCCTCTTTGCGGCTCTGATCGTACACGAAGCCTTTGGACTTGCTCCTTATGCCGTATTCCTTGTAGCCCTCAAAGACCTTGTCCCACTGATCGGGGTCGTTCAGGAAATCCTCACTTACCGACTCCACCGAAGCCGTTACAACAGAGCCCGTCTGATAGAGGGAAGTGCTGTAGCAGTCGGAGCCGCGCTGTGTGCGCAGTATCGTGCCGTTCGGCAGGTAGTTGAAATGCTCGCCCTCAATGCCGTAGGCTAAGATATCACGGAACTTGGTATCTGAGCCGAGAAGCTGCAAGTATCTTAGGGCGGCTCTCGCCTTTTCCTCGGTGCAGCCCGCGCATATGGCGGTCATGGCGCCCTGCTCGGTGGCTTTCGAGATGTATGGACCCGCATAGATCGAGGTCTTGACATTGAAGCCCCAGTCGGCGGGGTTGGAGTAGCCGAGATAGCCCCTCCACGCAACGCCGAAGCGCACGGGGGAATCATGGTCTATGGCTGAGAACTCCATAGCCGCGACATCGGGGCTTATGTAGCCGAGCTCGTACCACTTGTGCAATAGCCTGAACTTGCCGATGACGTTCTCGTTTTCCCAGAAGGGAACTACCTTCGGGGTGTCAAGCTCATAGGGTATGCCGAGAATGTTACCGATGACGGGCTCTTGCAGATTTGAGTAGCCCGGGAATCCGCTCTTGTCCATACCGATGGGGTACTTGTGAGGGAAGTCCTTTTTGTAGGCTTCGAGGTACGGCTCCAGGTCTTCAAAGCTCATGCTCTCGGGGATAGTCATGCCCTTTTCCTTCTCGAAGTAATCGGAGTTCAGCCTGAACATCATTTCCGAGCCCATGTCTTTAAGGGTGGGTACCGCGTAAAGCCCGCCTTCATACTCCGCGGCTTCCCAGTATTCGCCTATCTTATCGTAAAGCTCGGGAGTTTCGTCCCGGACTATGCCCGAGATATCGTAGAACATTCCCTTTGCGACCTGATTATTGAAGACGTTCGCCCATGTGGAGGTGAAGATCATGTCGTAATACTCCCCCGAAGCCATTATGAGGTTCAGCATTTCCGAGGGCTGGAATTCGAGATTGACCACTACGCCTATCTTTTCAGCCGAGTATTCGTTCGCCTTTTTCACGATCTTTTGAAGATCGTCGGGGACGGCAGTCCCGAATGTCACCCAGCGTAAAGTTATGACGTCCTTGCCGTAGTCCTGCTCCGCTCCGCAGCCCGTGAGCAGTCCCGCAGTCATGACCGCCGCAGTCAGGAGCGAGAGTATCTTTTTTCCGAATCTGTTCACAGTTCTCACCTCTCATTCCTTGACCGCGCCGATGGTCAGACCCGTTTTCAGGAAACGCTGGAAGAACGGGAAAAGTATCATTATCGGCAGGATAGTGACGACCACCAGCGCCATACGCATGGCTGTTGTGGGGAGCGTTATGTTCATCATTCCCGAGGTATACGCTGCTTCTCTTGTCAAAGACTGAACGGTGCGGTCAATGTTCACCAGCACATATTGCAGGGGATAAAGGTCGCGGTGGTTGGAGTCGATGTATATGAGCGCGGGGTACCAGCTGTTCCAGTAGGAGAACATCTGGAATACGGCTACCGTCATGACGACGGGTCGGCATATGGGCATAACTATCCACCAGAAGCTCTGGAAAGGCGTGACGCCCTCCAGCTTTCCCGCTTCGATAAGAGAATCGGGGACGCTCGTGCGGAAGTAGTTCCTCATTATCATGAGATACCATGTGGAGCACATTCCGGGGAGTATGAGCGCAAGGTAGGTGTTTTTGAGGTGGAGTATCTGAGTGTTCACCATGTAGGTGGACACCAGTCCGCCCGAGAAGAGCATGGGTATCAGCAGGTATATCATCAGCCCCTTTGTGTGGGCGAATTCTTTGCGCGAAAGTGCGTAGGCGCAGGGACACATTATCGCAAGCCCCAGCAGAGTGCCCGAAGCCGTTATGAGAACGGAATTCAGAAAGGCTCTCGAAAGCGTGCCGCCCGAGCGGAAAAGATACCTGTAAGGCTCTATGGAAAGCTCATGAGGGAAGAAGCTGTAGCCGTACTTCGTAAGGCTCTCCTCCGAGGAGAAGGAGGATATTATCACGAGCAGTATCGGCAGGAAGGCGACGACCACGATGAGCGTAAAAACGATGATGACGACGATGTTGGTCTTTTTGCCGAAGGAGCTGTCCTCGGGCTTGACGAAGATGCTTTTCTTGTCGAAGTGCAGGCTCTCGGGGAGCTTTGAACCGTCAATGCTCCTGCCGTCGGGGGTGGTGAATGTTGTGATCTCTTTCATTTTATCGTCCCCCTCCTTATACAAGAGCGCTG
This sequence comes from uncultured Ruminococcus sp., assembly GCA_902781565.1. Lineage (GTDB taxonomy): Bacteria > Bacillota > Clostridia > Oscillospirales > Ruminococcaceae > YE71. The sequence goes on along the minus strand of CACZJT010000107.1, from coordinate 10,334 downwards.
TTCTTATCTACCCTGCGTATGATAAGATTCGAGATGATGAGAAGCACACAGCCTACAGCGCTTTGCAGGAAAGCCGCCGCCGAAGAGTAGCTGAAATTGGCGTTTATCATGAGCGATTTGTAGACGTAGACATCGAGGGTCTGGGTAACGTCCTGCAAAGCGCCCGAGTCCATTGGTACCTGATAGAACAGACCGAAATCGCTGGAGAGCAGGCTGCCTATGCCGAGGATAAAGAGCGTGGCAACGGTTGGTCTGAGGTGGGGTATGGTGATGTATCTGACCCTCTGCATGAATGAAGCTCCGTCAAGCGCCGCCGACTCATAGAGCGTGCGGTCTATGGTGGTTATGGAGCAGAGATAGATTATGAGCGTATAGCCCGAGGTCTTCCAGATGTTCAGCAAGATTATGATAGTCCGCCAGTATTGCGGGGACTGGTACCACTGAACGGGGTCGGCGCCGAAGTATTTCAGCACGCTGTTGAAAAGTCCCGTATCGGTGGAGAGGAAGCCGTAAACACAGTACCCGACTATTACCCACGAGATGAAATAGGGCAGCACGAGGGTCATCTGTACCAGCCCTTGGAACTTCTTCTGATGCACCTCCGAGAGGAATATCGCGAGGGCAACGGGTATCGCTATGCCCGCTGCGAGGAAAATGATGTTGTACGTGAGGGTGTTCAGAATGACCGAACGGCTGAGGGGGTTTCTGAACAGATAGGAGAAATTTTTGAGACCCACCCACGGGCTGTTCACGAAAAGGTTAGTAAACAGCGATTTTCCGGGGACGGGGGTGAATTCCTTGAAAGCGAAGACCATCCCGAACAGCGGCAGGTAGCAGAACAGTCCGTACCATATCACGGTCGGGAGGGTCATCAGGTCGAGCTGACGTCTTTCCTTCTTAGCCGAGCTTGAAAGCGAGCCGTATTTTCTCTTTTTCACAGGCTGATCGTTTTTATCCATGACAGACCTCCTTACAAATATGTATAAAATAATAAGAATATTATAATATATTGTTGTACTGAAACTATTACAAATATGGCGCTATATTGTGAATTTTGTGTAAAAACTGGCGGAGCCGAACGCATTTTTGTTCTTTTCGACCAAACTCTTTCGGAATAACTGCCTTTGAAGCAGGCTGCACTCACGGCTCGTATGAACATATCATGAAGATACTATACTCCCCTCTGTTCCAAATCCACCAATATCTTCGCACAGAAAAAGATTTTCAGCATTAACTATTGTTCATGCGTGCGTTCGCACTCCCTTGCAGGGCGCCAGCCCAACTGCGGTGGCATTAACGAAGTTAATGCGGGCGCCTTGATAAAATCCGTTTCTGCACGAATCTATTGTCGGCTTTGAAACAGAGGGGAGTATAATGCGGTGCGCCCCTACAGCATTTCCAAATAAATGGTCCAAAATTGATTTCCGTGGACAATACCGATAAGCTATTGCATTTACCGAAGAACTGTGGTATAATAGTTTCGTTAAAAAAATCTTCATGAAAGGAAAACAGACATGAACGAAACAGACAAAGCCCTTGAGGAGCGCGTCGCGCACTTAGAGGAATGTATGCTCGCGGACAAGCCCGTCGGCGCCGCAGAGCCTATGACAAAGCGGGACTACATCATAGCGGGAGCCGTGACAGCGGCGTTCCTGCTGCTGGTGATAGGGGGTGCTTTCCTGTGAGCAGACAAAGCACTGCCGAACGGGAGATAGAGAACGAGGTCTACTGCGGCTATATCCCCGCAGACAAGTCCGAACGAAGCTATGGCTTCATTGACGCGCTGCTGATACTCTCGGGCTACTGCATAGCCACATGGAGCTATACACAGGGGGCGTACCTGACGGGACTGGTGGGCTTCAAGCAGCTTCTGATAACTGCCTTCGCGGGAGCTTTCCTCATGCTCATGATATATCAGCTCCCCGTCATATTATCGGCACGCTTCGGGATAGATATATGGATATGGCTTCGCGGAGCCTTCGGCACGCGGGGCGTCAAGGTGCTTTCGGTCATCATCATCGTGATAAACTTCCCCTGGTACGCCGTCTGCTGCGATCTGTTCGCCTCGTCAATGCTGAACTTAGGGGGGCTGTTCGGCATACACGCCCCGCCGATAGCCCACAAGCTCCTACAGCTTTTCTGCGTGCTTCTCGGCAGCTTCATGGCGTATAAAGGCGTCCGCGCCATCACCCTCACAACGCGAATACTCGTCCCCGCGCTGGTGGCGGTCGGGGCGCTGGTCGTCGTGATAAGCTTCCGCTCCGCCGACCCCTCGGAGATAATAAACTACCGCCCCGAGCTTACGGGCATGACTTCGAGCACCGCCTACACCCTCGCCCTCGAAGCAAATTTCGCCTTCGTCATAACCCTCGTCGGCGGAATGGCGGGCATACCCCGCCTTTGCAAGAGCGAACGCTCGGCATATTACGCGGGAGTGCTTGGACAGGGACTTGCGGGCTCTTTCTTCGTGGTGGTGGGGGCTGTAATGGCTATCGCCATGCGGCTGAAAACGGGCACGGAATCCACCGACCCCACCGAAATGCTCTCCACCCTCGCAAGCCCCGCGCTGGCGCTGTGCTCACTGCTCCTTGTGGCGTTTGCGAACATAGGCACGCAGGCGGTGGGCTCCTACCTCTACGGCGTGACACTCAAATCCACGTTCCCGAAAGCTAAGTATCACGTCCTCGTCGGCATACTCGCGGCTTACGTTTCGGCGCTTTGCATATGGGGTAAGATAGTCGAATACTTCGGCACCTTCCTGACCGTCAGTGCCTACATCTACGCGCCCTTCGCAGCGATACTGTTCGTGGATTTCTTTTGGGTGCGCCGTCAGCGGCTCGACTTCAGGAGCGCATACTCCCTCGGGAAAAGCCGCGCCTATTTCTACACGGGGGGCTTCAACATCGTTGGGTTCGTTTGTCTGATATGCGGCTGTATCATATCCCTTGCGATATATAACCCCCTCACGGGCGAGGTCTATGCACCACTGCTCTTCAAGCTGACCCCTACGGGACTGGGCTTTCTATCAACGGCGCTGATATATTTCCTCGTGTCGCTGATACCTCCCGTAAGGCGCTACATATGCCCCGACACGCGCTTCCACCCGATCACAAAGCCCTTTGACAGCGCACGCATACCGCCCCGCCAGCCCGCGATAGTCCTGCCCGTCATGAACGCGGTTTGCAGGATAGCCACGGCGGGCTCTCATCTCAAAATAAACCGTACGTAACTCCCCTTGCCACTGCCCCCGACAAGTCGCTTTCCCACCGCGAGAACTACATCTCGGAGCTGGAGGGCTTCGAGCTATACGGGGAGCTTCCCTATCGGCTCATAGGCTGTCTCGGCACGCGGAAATTCGTGGCGGACTTAGCGCTCATGGGCAATATCAAGCGCGTTCTCGACCGCGGGGATATACTCGTGGTCTATCCCGAAGCACGCTATGCCAACGTGGGGACGAACTCGCCCCTGCAAAAGTCTATGGGAATGTTCATCAAGCGGCTCGGATACCCTGTGGTCGTGCTGAACATGAAAGGCAACTACTTGCAACAGCCGATATGGAATTTGAGAAAGCGTAAGGAAGCGCGGCTCACGGCCGACCTGACCTACGCCCTCACCCGCGAGGAGATCGCTTCCATGACCCCCGATGAGATAATGGGGCGCATACAGCCCCTTATGGACTTCGATGAATACGCCTATCAGCGGGAGAACGATATCCGCATAACCGTCCCGTGGAGGGCGGAGGGTCTGCATATGCCCCTCTACCGCTGCGACTCCTGCGGTAAGGAATTCACCATGCGCTCCGAGGGCTGCGAGCTGTTCTGCACCGCCTGCGGAAAGCGCTGGACTATGGACGAGCTGGGCACTCTGCATTCGGACGGCGGGGAATTCTATATCCCCGATCTGTACGAGCGGGAGCGTGAAAGCGTGGAACGCGAGATAGACAGCGGACGCTATGGGCTCGACTGTAAGGTCAAAGTCCTTGCCCTTCCGAACGGCAAGAACTTCATCGACTGCGGCGAGGGCAGGCTCACCCACGACGAAAAGCAGTTCACCCTCTCATTCACTCACTACGACGGCAACAAGCCCGTGACGCTTGCCTTCAGGAACCGCTCCATGCCCTCGATACACACCGAATACAACTATCGGGGCATGGGTCAGTGCGTGACCCTCTCGACCACCGACAACACCTACTTCCTGTTCCCCACCGAACCTCCCGAGGTGAGCCGTTTCAACGCCACCAAGATACAGTTCGCGGTGGAGAGCTTCTACAGGCGAAGCAGCCGAAGATAATAAGCAGAAGAACTCCGTCCCGGGTGGGGCGGAGTTCTGTTTCGTCTGATAGCTATTCGCTCACGCGAGGGCTTTCATTATATTCGCACAGAGCGTGGCAAGCGGCGTGCCGACCACATATCCGAGAAGCGCCATAAGTATGCCCACGGGAACGAGAGAGCCCGAATAAGAGCCGGCAAGCACGGGTGCGGAAGCCGTTCCGCCGATGTTTGCAAGCGAAGCCACGCCTGCCGTGAACAGGTCGAGCTTGAACAGCTTGCATACAAGGAACATCAGCAGAGCGTGTATCGTCAGCACGATGAAGCCCGTCAGTATCCACGCAGGAGCGTCCGCAAGCTCCGTAAGGCTCGCCCTCGATGCAAGCAGACCGATGACCGCATATAGCAGTATGCTCGACACCTCCGCCGAACCTGCGGTCTTTCCGAGGGGAGTTACGGCGCAGATAAGCGCCGCCGCTGTGACGAACAACACCGTCCATGTGGCTTTGTCGGAGAAGTTCGTCCACTCAAAGAGCTTTTCGCCCACATTCGCGGCAACGGCGCTGACCATGAAGGCGCTTCCGATCAGAAGGATAAGGCTCTGCATGGTGATGGGCTTTTTCTCGGTCTTTGCTTCTTCCTCAAGGCGGTTGGATACCTCGTCGAGCCGTGATGTATCAGCCTTCGTCCACTTGTTGAATGAAGGTGCGAGCCTTATCACCCAGAGCAGGAACACCACCCAGAGCGAATAGTCGATGGAGTCGATCACGAGGGCATAGCCCATATCCCCCTCGCTTATGTTCAGAGCCGACTGCACCGCCACCATGTTGCCGCTGCCGCCTATCCATGAGCCGCAGAGCGCTCCGAGACCCTTCCATGCATCGCTCCCGATAAAGGGCTTCATGATGAGGAAGGCGCCGATGAATCCCAGCATAATGGAAGCGGTCGCCGAGAAGAATCCTGCAAGCATCCGTGGCCCCAGCCGCAGCACCTTGCGGATATCGCAGCGCAGCAGCATGGCGAAAACCATAGCATATGTGAGGTTGTTTTTAAGCGCCGAGTAGGCGGGCTTGGTCGCTTCGAGATCCCATGCCCCGAAAGTACAAAGTATCATAGCAAAGATGTAGCACAGCACGAACACGGGCACATACTTGAAGAATTTCTTCAAGCCGCCTTTAGCGTTCTTATCAAGTGTTACCAAAAATGCCGCCATAAAAAGCAGCACTGCGGCATAGGTGAATCCGTCTGTTATCATAAAAGATGCTCCCTTCGATCATTTTTACCATTATAACACATTTCGGAGCCTTTTTCAATAGCAATAAAAAAATGCCTGTTCATGACAGCTCCATCGTTCCCACCCGCTCTTTCGGCAGAGTAATGACCGCTTCCGCGCCGCTCTCGGAGATATTAAGCTCCAGACCGCCGCCGCACTGTATCTCCAGCCGCTTGCGGGTGTTCTCGATACCCACGCCGTTGTGCAGGGGGGTGTAATCCTTGATATCGTTATCGCTGCGGGAGGTGCCGTTATCGGATATGCTTATGATGATGTTCCCGTGAGCCTTATCTTCATGAGTGTGTATCGTGAGCCTGCCCCCGCCGCGGCTGATACCGTGGTCAACGGCGTTTTCGACTATCGGCTCCAGTGAGAGAGGAGGTATGAGGAAATCCGTGGTTTCGAGCTCGTAGACTACCTCGACCTTGTTGGTGTAGTCTATCTGAACCAGCGAGAGGTACACTTTTGCGTTTTCGAGCTCCTTCCGAAAGGGTATCAGGTCATCGCTGCGAATGGCTCCGATATGGGATTTAAGGTAGGTGGAAAAGGTGTCGATGCATCTGACAGCCTGCCTGCCGTCCCGCCTTGCAAGCGAGCGGATAATGCTAAGGGTGTTGTAGATGAAGTGGGGCTGTATCTGATTTCTAAGCACGAGAAGATTGCTCCTTGCAATGTCGATCTCCTTCTGAGTGATGATGTCCCGCATCTCCTGCTGATAGACCAGCGTGATGTAGATGTAGTATTCGAGTATCCCCAGTGCCGTTATCTGGTTCGCGTAGCCTGTTATGATATTAAGGTATTCCAGCAGTGCCACGAGCACGGATTGCAGGAATATCACAAGTACGATGACGGTGCGTTTCTCGTTCTCCTCCTTGAAATAAGAAACGGAAAAGATGAGCAGCATCAGCACATATATGACCTGCGTTATGAATATGGAGGAATGGAGCGGTCCACCGCCCCAGGTATTGTCATCGTTGATGTAGAACGCGATCCTGCTCCCGAAAAAGGCAGTCGAGAATATGCAGGTATTAACAGCCGTCGGGAGGAAAATTAGCGGGCGGTACTTCTTGTCGGGACAGATCATGAGCACTTCGAGCATGACGATCACGGGACGCAGGATATATGATACCGCATTGAATATGATACTCAGCCTGACGTGCCGGCTAAGGTCGGCGTGTGGTATCATGTTCTTTGCCGCAAGCTCCGTTCCCTCGTCAACTACCGTTATAACGAACAGCAGTATCATGACTATCCTGAGCAGATTAAGGGCGGGGAGTTTTTCTTTCTTGTTCACATACATGACCGCCGCCAGCGAGGAAAGTATCATCAGCGTTATGAATTCGTTTGAGATATAATCTATGAGCATTATCCGTCACCCCATTACATTATATCATTTTTTTCCGAGAAAATCAACCTTTCGCTCCGGGTATCGTTTTACAGTTTCCTGCGGTTTTGAAGCATAAACTACATTCGGCTCCCGAAGTGTTGATTATGCTACATACGGGGGCAAAACTGTATATTGACATTTGCACGAAAAAGTGGTATCATAATACCACAGGAGAAAACAAAATAATTATACAGGAGGAACAGACAATGAAAAACACAGATAAGATCAATGAGCATATGAACACCGCCCCGCAGGAGCTTGCCCCCGAACAGCTCGATGAGGTTTCGGGAGGAGTTTACACCAATAAAAACAAGAAGAAAGTCACTATTCTCCCGGGCAAAAAGATGAAAAAGAATCCTTTCGTGAGCCTGCCCTTCACAGGCGGCGGCAGGATAGTGAACACCGTCAATACCGTTGAGAAAGATGATGAGCTTTACGAGACCTGATAAGCAGACGAAAGCGCCGCCCGCACAGCGTGGGCAGCGCTTGTTTTATACTATTTATTCCGAGCCCTGAGAGAACGGCAGACAGCCTTCCGTCTGCATACCTGCAAAGCCCTTTGTCTGGCGATCCCTTATGGATCGGTATAATACAGAGAAGATAGGATCAAAAAGGAAAAAGGCTCACTGCGGGGTGAGCCTTGTATCCGTTATCGAGCCGAAAGAAAGCGCATCATACCTCGGGTATCTGCTCGTTCGCCTTTTTCAGTTCGTAGTTTACCTTGTCGTTGTACTCGGAGACTACATCGTTCCATTCCATTGCATCGCTGCCGTTCATTGTAGCTACCTTAATCTTGTTCATGAGGTCGGATACCTCGTTGCTTACGCCGTCCTTGAAGTCGAATACGGGGTTAGCCGCACAGAGATCGAGTATCTCCTGCTTCATGTTTATCATCTCATCGTTCCAGCCGTAGGAATTCTTCAACTGGTCGGTGGCGACCTGCTTGGCGCTGGGGTCGGAAGCGGCTACCTTCAGACAAGCCATGAATGCAGCAAAGCCCTCGGGGTTGGGTGCGTTCTTGATGAGGAAATAGCCGTTGTCAAGACGTGCGTCTACCCAGTAAGGATAGCCGTCGTCGGGACGGGGCATCGGAACGAACATGATGTCGCCCGCCTTAACGTCGCCCCAGAGCGCGGTGCTTTCGGGAGTATTCTCAATGCCCCAGAAGCCGCAGGGATAGAACAGGGTCTTGCCCTCTGCCATGCCCTCGCCCGTAGCGCCGCTTCCTCTCGGATTGCCGCCGTTGGACTCGCGGGGGAAGTATACCTTAGCCTGCTCAAGCTCGGTCAGGAAGTTCTGAGCCTTGGCAACGTCGCCGTTATCCATATTGCTGACAGCCTTGCCGCTTTCGTCAAGACTTACCAGCGGAACGCCGACGGTATTTGCGATACCCTGCTCATACCACCAGCCGTCAAGACCGTAATAGTCGTCGCCGATAGCGGTGAACTTCTCGCACATCTCCTTGAACTTCGCCCAGTTCCAGTTGCCGTCCTTGTAGAGCTGTGCGGGATCCTCCATGCCGTTATCCTTGATCGTCTTGGTGTTGTAGATGCAGATAAGGTTCGGGGAGGAGCCTGTTGCCGCAACGTAGTGTTTGCCGTTGAAGGTGAACATTTCCACTGCCTTTTTAACAGCATCATCGCTCCAGAGATCGGAGCTGAAGTCTATGTAATCGTCAACGGGCTGGAAAATACCCTTGAGAGCGCCCTTGGGGAAACCGTCGGAATCCATCGCCGAGAAGAAGTCGGGAGAATCCTTCGAGAGAACGTGGGAGATGATATCGTCATATCTGGTGTCCCATGTGGTCTCTACCCATTCTACCTCGCCCTGATACTTGTCTTTAAAGAGCTGGAGATAAGGCGGAACGACCTGTCCGTCGCCGGGATTGATGTCCCAGTGACCGATGAACTTGATAGTCTTCTTCTGGAGCTCTATCTCGGGGAGCTGGTCGGCAAGAGCGCCGACAGTCTCCTTCTGAGTGTCGTCCAGCTCGATAGCCTGAGCCTCAGCCTTGCTCTCGGAAGCGGCGGCATCGGAGCCGCTGCTGTCTTTGTCAGTGCTGCCGCAGGAAGCCATACCGAGACAGAATACAGCCGCGAAAGCTCCCGCGATGATCCTTTTTGTCAAAGTCATGATTAAAACCTCCGTTTTCAGTAATTCTATTCCTTCATATTCATTATAAATATATTTTATTTTAGCACATTTCCCCTCGTTTTTCAAGTATCCGACAAAAAATTTAATATATTTTTGTGAGCCTTTACAACTAAAACGTTTAAGATAGTTAAAAATAAGAATATTTTTATGCAAAGTGCGAAAACAATATTACAGATATGAATAAAATCGGGGCGGAAAGTATTCCCGCCCCGCAGGGAGCTGTCCGCGGTTCAGAGAAATCCTCTGATATCCCGCAGGAGCTGTTCCTCCGACCGTATCACCTGTTTGGTGAGAGATTTGATCGAAGAGTCCGCATTTCTGTACTGATTGAGGTAATGATTAAGGCTTTTTATACCCATAGAGCAGCCGTCGGTGAGGAGTTCGGCGGCGGTGCGGTCGCTCGTATGCCCTGCGAAGCCGTCGGCAGCCATCTTAACGGCGGTCTTAGCGGAGGACATGACCTTAGCGACGGGGTGAGGTTCTTTCGTACCGCAGCCGTAGGTATGCAGCAGCCTGTGAGCCTCGCCGCCCAGCCTGTCGTGTTCAGCCTTAGCGGTGAGCATAGCGTTTTTCAGTTCAACGTTTCTGACGTCATCGAGGATATCGTCGATGGAGGAAACGCCCATTTGAATGCCCGCGTTAGTCTCGCGGAGAAGTTCTATCGAATCGTGTTTATCCATAAGAATCGCTCCTTTCGGCAATAGTGTGTGCGAAAGGAGCGATAATATACGTCATTCAGCGGTTTCCCTGACCTTTGAGAACGGGAAGCGAAGATTTGCCGCGTCTGATCTGAAGCTGACGTTCGATGATCTTATTGACAGTTTCATCGTAAAGATCGGCGAGCTGTTCGGGGGTCAGGCTTTTGATATCCTGGTTTTGCAGGTAAAGCATTGCGAGAGCCTCTGCCGAATTTGCGGGAAAAACAGTATCCATAAATATAAACTCCTTTCGTGAAATGAACGGCGCAATATGTCCATTATCATTATAGCACATAATTTTCTGAAAGTCAAGAGGATTTTGTGCAGTTTTATCAAATCATAATTTATGGGGCTGAATAATTCGGAATTGAAGGTGTCCGCCTGTGGCGGACGTTTATGCGGACGCGGTACGCCAAGCGAAACGCGCTCCGCCGAAGCCGCAAAGCACAGAAAGTGTAAAATGACCGCAGGCACAAAGTACGGAAAGCGCACCAAGCAGCACAGCAAGCGGGTCCAGCCGCGCGAGGCTGGCGAGGATTCCTAAGGGCGAGGAG
>CACZJT010000106.1 GCA_902781565.1 uncultured Ruminococcus sp. | reverse complement strand
CCATATGCTCCGGTAGAGCTTCATCATCGTGAACAGCACAAGACAGAATATTATATATATCGGCGAAAAGAAAAGCCACGAACGATAATACCCCTCGGGTATCATCGAATAGCGGCAGTCAAACCTCAGCCACAATGCCAGGAAATACGCCAGCGACACGAATATGGCGTCATACACCCTCAGAAACGTGGCTATGCCGACCCAGTGTTCCATGCCGAAAAATTTCTTCATAGGGATTTTTTTCATACTTGCGTTATATTTCAATCTTTCTCATTATGCCTTTTTGTTTTTCACTCTTATGACATTGACAGGCATCTCGCCCGCCTTCGGTCATAAGCTAAACCATTACACCTTTTATATTGTAACATACCGCTTCTCTTTTGTCAAGCGGCTTTGACTAAATCTTTAGAATGTGGCAGAATTTTAGTTGAACATTTGCTTGAAATTAGTGATTTTGTAAAAACGAAGAGCCTTATTACAGTAAACGGCATATTTTTTTGCCAAAAGGCATGAATATACTCCCCTCTGTTCCAAATCCAACAATATCTTCGCACAGAAACAGATTTTCAGCATGAACTATTGTTCATGCGTGCGTTCGCACTCCCTTGCAGGGCACCAGCCCTGCAAGGGAGCTTGACGACGAGTGATGAGCCGTCAGTGCCGAGATTTGTCTGCTGTTCTTTTAGGGATCAGTATGAACATCATGCCGTCCGCAACGCGGTTCTGCGCTATCCTCGTCTAAGTGAACAGAATAGGTCCGGGACTTGCTGTCTTTATCATGGGTCCCACTACAATGACCGTTTTTCAACCATTTATCGGATACCCCCTGCGATATCATCATATCTCGTCGTGCGGTCTTTGGAAACTCATCTCCGAAAATTTTTCCATACCCCCCTTGACATCACCGCAAAAAAGTGTTAAAATGTTAAAGTAAGAATGATCATGCGAAAGGAACGATCGTTATGGATAAGAACATTCCCTACAAAATATACCTCAGTGAGGACGAACTTCCCCGTCAGTGGTATAACGTCCGCGCGGATATGAAGATCAAGCCCGCTCCCCTGCTGAACCCCGCCACGGGCAACCCCGTCACGCTCGATGAGATGAGCGCTATCTTCTGCCGCGAGCTTGCGAAACAGGAGCTCGACAATGACACTCCCTACATCGACATTCCCCCCGAGATACTTGACTTCTATAAGATGTACCGCCCCGCTCCCCTCGTAAGGGCTTACTTCCTCGAAAAGGCTCTCGGCACTCCCGCCAAGATCTACTACAAATTCGAGGGCAACAACACCTCGGGAAGCCATAAGCTCAACAGCGCGATAGCACAGGCTTACTACGCCAAGCAGCAGGGTCTTAAAGGCGTTACCACCGAAACCGGCGCGGGTCAGTGGGGCACGGCGCTCTCTATGGCGTGCGCTTACTTCGGACTGGACTGCAAGGTGTACATGGTAAAGGTCTCCTACGAGCAGAAGCCCTTCCGCCGCGAGGTCATGAGGACTTACGGTGCGAACGTCACTCCCTCGCCCTCCGACACCACCGAAGTCGGCAGGAAGATACTTGCCGAATTCCCCGGGACGGGCGGCTCGCTGGGCTGCGCTATCTCCGAAGCAGTTGAGACTGCTCTTAACACCGAGGGCTACAGATACGTCCTCGGCTCGGTGCTCGCGCAGGTGCTTCTGCACCAGTCCGTTATCGGTCTCGAGACTATGACCGCCTGCGATAAATACGGCATAAAGCCCGATATCATCATCGGCTGTGCGGGCGGCGGCTCCAACCTCGGCGGACTTATCTCACCTTTCATGGGAAGAAAGCTCCGCGGCGAAGCGGATTACAAGTTCGTAGCCGTTGAGCCTGCGTCCTGCCCGTCGCTCACAAGGGGAAAATACGCCTATGACTTCTGCGACACGGGCAAGGTATGCCCTCTCTCGAAGATGTACACTCTCGGCAGCGGCTTCATACCTTCGCCCAACCACGCGGGCGGACTTAGATATCACGGCATGAGCAGCGTGCTTTCCGAGCTTTACGATGAGGGACTTATCGAAGCAAGGAGCGTCGAGCAGACCGCGGTATTTGAAGCTGCCACGCAGTTCGCGCGCATAGAAGGCACCCTCCCTGCGCCCGAGAGCAGCCACGCCATCAGAGCGGCTATGGACGAAGCCCTGAAATGCAAGGAGACAGGCGAGGAAAAGACTATCCTCTTCGGTCTTACGGGAACGGGCTACTTCGACATGGTGGCATATCAGAAATTCAACGACGGGCAGATGTCCGACTATATCCCCTCCGACGAGGAGCTTGAAAAGAGCTTCGCCAAGCTGCCGAATGTCTGAAATACAGCCGTACATTAAACATAAAAGAAGAGCGGAAGTATTATACTCCCGCTCTTTTATGCTATGAAGTGACTGTCATCTTCTCATGGTCTTGCGCCGCAGCTTTTCCTCGTACATCGCCTTGTCCGCCGTGTTCTTCTGAACGTCGAAGTCGTATTCCTCCCCGGGAGCGCACACGCTGAACCCGCAGCTGCACCCCACCGTGTAGGGCTTGCCCGAACCGCTGTTGAACTTCGCGCAGAACTCATCTATCCGCGCACGTATCTCGTCACACTCCCCGGGACTGTCCAGCGCCGCAGCCACCATGAACTCGTCGCCGCCCGTCCTCGCGCAAATGCTCCCCTTCGGGAACGCGAACCTAAGCGAATTCGCACAGGCGACTATAGCCGCGTCGCCCTCCTCATGCCCGAAGCTGTCATTGACTGTTTTGAGCCTGTCAACGTCCGCGCAGGCGATAGCCGCGTACCTCCCGCCCGCAAGCGCCGCCCGCATGAAGTCGTCAGCATATCTTTCAAGCCCCCTGCGGTTGTAGCAGCCCGTAAGATGATCGTGCAGATAAAGGCTCTCCAGCTCGCCCAGCGCTTCTCCAAGCTCTTTGTTAAGGTAGAAGCTGCCCGCGTTGTTGGATATCGTCACCAGCCATGTGGAGAGTATGTCCCCCTCCAGCTGACGGTCGGGCGGGTCGAAAGCCGCGTAGCCCAGAAATCTGTTCTTGAAGTAAAGCGGCGCCACCACGAAGCAGGCAGGCTCCTCCTGCGTGAAGCTGTCATCGGGTACAAGCTCCGAGGTCGGGAACTCAAATCCAATGGGGACATCATGCCCCTGCATGAACATCGACACCATTCTGTCGCAGATGTGAAAATCCTCGCCGCTCTCGATATCGAAGCCCTTCGCGCGGTGCTCGATGTCGGCGCTTATGCAAACGTACATCTTCTTTATCCCGAGGAGCTGTGTACCCCTGTAAAGCGCCCCGAAAAGCCGGTCGGAGCTCTGTATGCCCGAAAATTCGGTGTACATATTGAGTATGTACCTGCTGAACTCGCGGTAATCGTTGAGCTTATCGACGTACTTGTTGTACGCCGAGGAGGAATGGTCGTTCCTGTTCACACAGCCGCAGGACTCCCCCTTGACGAGTATCGCCTCCACGCAGATGTCGTTTAGGGCGGGCGCACTCACGTCCTCGGGGACAGCGCCCTCGGGCTGCTCGGGGACAGGCTCCCCGCCGCCCTCCATCATCTCAGTCAGGGCGTTGACTGCCGCCCTTCCCGCCCCGCGAAGGGCGCGTTTCACGGTCGTGGGCGAGGGTGTATAATCTCCGCCCTCCTCCAGTCCGTCGAAGCCCGTGACAATGATATCATCGGGTATCGCGTAGCCGTGTTCTTTCAGGCAGTCCATGCAGAACAGCGCCATAGTGTCATTGGCGCATACAATGGCGTCGGGAAGCGTACCGCTCCCTATGATCTCGGTGGTGCAGTCGTAAGCCTTCTTCCAGAACTCCCCGTAGTACACCATGCTCTCGTCATACTCGATGCCGTGAGCTTCGAGGGAGCCCCTGTAAGCCGCAAGGCGCTCCTCCGACTGAGGATTGCCCTTGAAGCCGCTTATGAACGCGAGCCGCTTGCAGCCGTGTACCTCGATAAGATGATCGACCACCTTCTTCATGGCGTAGGTGCTGGTGAGCATTAGCCGCCTGCACTCGCGGTGATCCATGTCGTCTATGTCGAGTATCGGTATCCCGTGAGCGCGGGCTTCGCCTACCAGCCGCGGCAGCACGCCGTCATCGAGGAACGAAGCCCCGAACACCGCCGCCGCGTCGATGTACTCATAGTTCATCAGGTCGTAAACGGTGGTCTCGCCCCGCACCACGGCTTCGGGTATCTGCATGACCGAATTGAACTCGGGCTTGCGGATAGAGCTGTAATAGATGACAAGGTTGATGTCAGCCTCCTTACAGCGCTCCCTCATGCCTTCAATTATCGCCGTTTCGTTGTTGTAGTCATACCCCGTGACACATACGGCTATCGTCTTTCTTTTATTTGCCATATAAAGCTCCTTTTCAAAAAAAGCCCTCGCCGTCAAAGCAGCGGTTCGAGAGTTTTGAGCAGGGCGCTCGCCATACGCCTTTTGAGCGGGCGCTGCTCGCAGTTTTCGAGTGAAAGCTCCCTGGTCGAGTTGGCGAACATATCCTCAAAATCCCGCCTGATATCGGCTATTGCGGGGACTCCGTACATATAGCAGCCGTTCTCGAAATGCAGATAAAGGCTTCGGTAATCGAGGTTTATGGTGCCGACTATCGCCTTGCGGTCGTCGGACACGAACATCTTCGCGTGATTGAAGCCGTTGTATTCGTATATGCGGACGCCTGCTCTTTTGAGCTGTGTGAAAAAGCTCTCGCCCATGACCTTGACATACCACTTATCGGGTATGCCCGGGACGATCACCCTCACGTCCACGCCCCGCTTCGCCGCGTAGCACAGCGCCCCGAGCAGCTCCTCGTTGAGTATCAGATAGGGCGTCGAGATATAGCAGTATTCGGTGGCGGTGGTGAGTATGTGCATATAGCTCACAGCCCCCACGTCCTCGCCGTCAAGCGGACAGTCCCCGAAGGGGAGCACGAAGCCCTCCCTCGGGGTAACATCGGGGTCATCGGTATACTTGTCGGGCAGGTAAAGCTCATAGCTCCCCGCCTTGCCCTTGGGGTCTGTTACCTCCCACATTTGCAGGAACATCATCGTAAGGTTCCAGACAGCCTTGCCTTTGAGCATAACGGAGGTGTCCTTCCAGTAGCCGAAGCGCTCTATGCGGTTGACGTACTCATCTGCGATGTTGTCGCCCCCCGTGAAGCCCGTGTGTCCGTCGATGACGATTATCTTGCGGTGGTCGCGGTTGTTCTGTATAGAGGACAGCATGGGCAGAAAGGGCTGGAACACGCGGGTCTTTATGCCCAGCTCCGTGAGCTTCCTATGATAGCCGAAGGGCAGAAGATGCTGTGAGCCCATGCCGTCATAGATGAAGCGTATGTCGAGCCCCTCCTCAGCCTTTCGCCTGAGTATCTCGAAAAGCTCGTCCCAAAGCGTGCCGCGGTCTACTATGAACATCTCTATGAAGATGTAATACTTCGCCTTTTCAAGCTCTCTTTTGAGCGTCCCCAGCTTTTCCTCCCCCGAGGGGAAGAACTTCACCGAAGTGTCCTGCCAAACGGGAAAGCCCGCATAGTTGTTCATGTAACAGGCGTATCGGTAGACCTCGCCGTCCTCCGCCTTGAGTTTGGAAATGACCTCTTTGTCCTGCTTTAAGAACTGCTGGGTCTCGGCGGCTTTTTTAGCGAAGCGGTTGCGCACCACCCTCGCGCCGTACTGGTTCGAGAGGTAGAAGTATATCGCCACGGTGAATATGGGGAATATCACCATAGGCACCAGCCACCCCAGCTTGAACTCCGCCTTCTTCGACGTATTCAGCACATGGACAGCCGTTATCCCCGCGATGACCTGAAAGATTATCACCATTTTCGTGGAGTATCTTTGCAGTGCCAGGAACATATAGCATATCAGAACTATCTGCGCCACAAGCGCCAGTATCACCACCGTCCGCTGTGTCGCCACGTATATGACCGCGTGTTTAAGGCGCCTCGCCAGCGAACGTTTATTCTTTTCTTTATCCTTCATCACTTCATGCAGTCCATCGTTCAGATGAACATTCCCATTACCTTGGATTCGGTCAGGCTCTCGCTTATCGGCTCGCCGTCAACGGTTATCCCCGCGAGCGTGACCCTTGCGCGGGCGTTGAATATCAGCTCCATATCCTCATGGTGATATGTCTCCCCGCTGTAGGTACACCTTCCCGTGAAGGGGTTCACCGACCAGTGACCGCTGCTGAAATAACCGCTTATCGCCTGTCCGTAATTGCTGTGCGACAGCCTCATCGTGGTGGAGTAGGGGTATTCGGTGAGCTTGACCCTGTATATCTGCACCACGAATATCCCTCCGTATAGCACCGCAAGTATCACCGCGACCTTTATCGCCGTACCGACTATGTGCATTACCTTGCCCGCCGTCCCCGTAAAAGCTTTGAAGCCGCTCTTCTTTTTCTTCGCGGGACGAGTCTTTGCGGGAGCGGTACGTCTTTCGGAGCGGGCATTGGGGGCGCTCATTTCGCTCTCATACTCGTAGCCGTCATCGTAGCCGTAGCCGTCATCATATCCGCCGCCGTAGCCGTAGCCGCGGCGTTCGTTCGTATAACTCCTGTTGTTGTATGCTCCGTATGAGCCCTCCCGATACGGCTGTGTCTGTCTCTGCCGTGCGGGGCGAGGAGCCGAGGCTCCGTATGTCCCTTCGGTGCTTCGGGGGCGGACTGTCCTCCGCTGTGTTTGTGTGCCGCCGTTACGGGACGCCGCAGCTGCCGCAACGACTTTCCCGCAGTGAGGGCACACCTTGCAGTCTGCCGCCACGGGCATACCGCACCCCTTACAATATCGTCTGGTCATGTCCCTTTCTCCGATCTCCGCCGCAAGTCATCGGCGAAGTATTTCTTATTATATTTTTTTATCACAAGTATCTTATCACCGCAACGACCCTGCCGAGTATCGCGGCATCGTTCGTATATATAGGCTCCAGGCGGTCGTTCTCGGGCTGTAGGCGGTAGCCTCCGTTCTCCTTATAGAACCGCTTTACCGTTGCCTCCTCGCCGTCCACCAGCACCACTGCGATCTCTCCGTTGTCCACTTCGGGAGTCTGTTCGGCTATGACCACATCTCCGTCCAGTATAGCCGCGTTTATCATCGAATCCCCGCGCACTTTAAGGGCGAACAGTTCGCCGTCGTAGCTTTTGGAGGGATTGAAGTCGATGTAATCGCTTATCTGTTCGATAGCCGTGATAGGCATACCCGCCGTAACGGTACCCACCAGCGGCACCTTCATGACCTTTGCGCCCGCAAGTCTGATGGCGCGTTTCAGATTATCCGCCTTTTCCAGCAGCCCCTTATCCGTCAGGGAATTTATAGCCCTGTGAGCCGTCGAGGTGGATTTGAACCCGCAGTGAGCGCATATCTCCCTTACCGAAGGCGGATAACCCTCCTCGATGCACTGCTTTATATATTCATAAGTCTTCTTTTCAGTCTCCGTTATCTTACCGTTCATATCAAGATCAACTCCTATTTCTAATGGGGGAACGCGCTTCGCGCTTTTCCCCTGTACGAACTTGTTCGTACCGCCCCCTCGTCGGCGCTTGTGAGCCTGCGAAAAATGCTCGTCGTAAACTCCCACGCATTTTCCGCAGCGCGCCGA
>CACZJT010000105.1 GCA_902781565.1 uncultured Ruminococcus sp. | reverse complement strand
GCTCCTCGCCCTTGACCTCGGCAAGGGGCTAACGCCGCCCCTTGCATCCGGCGTTGATGTGCTACAGAGAGCTTCTGCTTTTTATTTTGCTTGCGGTCAATTTACTCTTTTCTATGCTTGTTCTGATGTCCTCGGCTTCGGCGGAGCGGTTTCGCTCGCGAAACCGCGTCCGCATAGACGCGGCGCAGCCGCTCCTTCAATTCTCAGCGCCAACTTGTTGGTGCGATTCCGCATTCCGAATTCCGAATTGACAAAAAAGCGCCGCAGACTTCACGCCTGCGGCACTCCTTATCACTTTGCTTTTTCTTACTTCGTGAGCTGCCAGATGTATCTCGCATACTCGTCTACCGCACGGTCCGCCGAGAATATTCCCGCACCCGATATATTCATCAGGCTCATTCTCGACCACTTCTCCGCGTCAGTGTAGCTCTCGCTCGCTCTCCTCTGGGCATCTCTGTAGCTGTCGAAGTCCGCAAATGCCATATACGTGTCGGTCGATTTCAGCGAATTTGCGATCTCGCCGAAATACTCTCCGTTCAGCCCGCCCGAGGTCAGCATATCAACAGCGCCTTTCAGCACGCCGTTGTTGTTGTATATGTCGATGGGACGATAGCCGGGCTTCGCCCTCTCTACCTCGTCAACGTTCATGCCGAACAGCAGGATATTGTCCGCACCTACCTGCTCGAATATCTCAACGTTCGCACCGTCCAGAGTTCCCAGCGTGATGGCGCCGTTTATCATCAGCTTCATGTTGCCCGTTCCGCTCGCTTCCGTACCCGCAAGGGATATCTGCTCGGAGATGTCAGCCGCGGGCATGAGTATCTCGGACAGCGATACGCAGTAGTCCTCCATAAAGATGACGTTCAGCTTCTCATTCAGTCTCTTGTCCTTTTTCAGCTCCTGAGAGATGTTCCAGATCAGCTTGATTATCTGCTTCGCCATATAGTAGCCGGGCGCCGCCTTTGCCGCAAAGATGTAAGTCTTGGGCACGAATGGCGCGTCGGGGTTCGATCTCAGGTAGTTGTACTCCGCGATGATGTTCAGGGCGTTGAGCTGCTGACGCTTGTACTCGTGCAGTCTCTTTACCTGACAGTCGAAGATTGACTCGGTGTTCAGCACCACGCCGTAGCGGTTCTTCACGTACTTGGCGAAGCGCTCCTTGTTCTGCTTCTTGATAGCGGTGAGCTGTTCGAGAACTGCCTTGTCGTCCGCGAAGGCTCTGAACTTCTCCAGCTCTGAAGCGTCACGCAGGAAGCCGTCGCCTATGCTGTCCTTTAAGAGCTTGGTAAGTCCCTCGTTGGACTGATAGAGCCATCTTCTGTATGCGATACCGTTGGTCACGTTCGTGAACTTCTCGGGGGTGTAAGCGTACTCGTCCTTGAAAGTCTCGCGCTTGATGATCTCGGAGTGTATCTTCGCAACGCCGTTTACGTGGTGGGAAGCGTGTACGCAGAGGGTAGCCATCTTGACCATGTTCTTCTCGATTATGGACATATGAGTTACCTTAGCTTCATCGTGGTACATATCCCAGAGCTTGCGGCAGTATCTCTCGTTTATCTCAACGATGATGGAATAGATCCTCGGAACGACGCTCTTCAAGAGGTTGCACTCCCACTTTTCGAGAGCCTCGGGCATTACGGTGTGGTTGGTGTAGGCAAATGTGCGGGTAACGATATCCCATGCGCTGTCCCAGTCGTAGCCGCACTCGTCCAGCATTATCCTCATGAGCTCGGGGATAGCGAGGGTCGGGTGAGTGTCGTTGATGTGGATAGCCACCTTATCGGCGAGGTTGTCGAGAGTGCCGTAAACGTTCAGGTGAGTGTTTACGATATCCGCAACGGAAGCCGCCGACATGAAATACTGCTGACGCAGACGGAGCGACTTGCCCTCCGCGTGGTTGTCGTTGGGGTAAAGCACCTTGGTGATAGCCTGCGACATGATGTTCCTGCCGAGAGCCTTGACATAATTGCCCTTGATGAAGTCGTCCATGCCGAAGGAAGCGACATCAGCCTTCCAGAGGCGGAGCTTGGATACAGCCTCACTGCCGTAGCCCGATACGAACATATCGTAGGGGATAGCCATAACAGAGGTGTAGTCTTTCAGCTCAACGCTGTGGAAGCCGTTGTCCCAGCTCTCCACCAGCTCGCCGTCAAAGCGCACCTCGACCGCCTGTGTGGGACAGGCAACAAGGAGAGCCGAACCGCCGGGGAGCCAGTTGTCGGGAAGCTCGGTCTGCCAGCCGTCTTCGAGCTTCTGCTTGAAGATACCGTACTCGTAAAGTATCGAATAGCCCGTAGCGTGGTAGCCGTCAGCCGCGAGAGCGTCCAGATAGCAGGCGGCAAGTCTTCCGAGACCGCCGTTACCGAGACCCGCATCGGGCTCCATCTCGTAGATCGAATTGATCGAGATACCGAGGTCTTTGAGCATACCGACAGTCTCGTCTACCATTTCGAGGTTGTAGATACTGGTCTTTAAGCTCCGTCCCATAAGGAACTCCATAGAGAGGTAGTACACCTTCTTCTTGCCCTCGGAGCGGTTCTTTACGGTGAACTTACGGCGCTTTGCCTTCAGGATACCCACCACGATCTTGGTGAGAGCTTCGTATACCTGCTGGTCGGAAGCCTCGTCGGGGGTGGTCTGGAAGTCGTTGTGGAGCACGTCTATGAACTGCTCCTTCAATTCTTCTTTGGTTATCGTCTTTGACTCTGTTTTAGGTGTGGTATTAGCCATGATCTTTCCTCCGGAATTAGTTGTATTTTGAGAAACGATTTTGTTTCACAATTGATCTCTTGTTTATAGTATAGCACATTTTCCCCGCCGATTCATCAATATTTCAAGAATTGATAAACATATATAACATTTATTTCATGACATTTTCTGACATCTTTATGCATTTTGTACAGTTAAACGGGAATATTCCCCGTATATTTTGACATTCGCACTTAAATTTTGTAGGCATTGACCGAACCCCGCGGGCGAAATTCGGAATAATTCACAATGTTATAATATGTAGTGTTGTCGTATTTCAAGGGAGTTGGGCGACGCAGGTATGAACAAGTTCATACCGGAAAAACAGACCGGCAGAAACGTGCAGGTTATTTCTTGATGGATCCTTAGTCCTCCCAAGTATATTTTGTGAGCCTGCCCTCCCGTCCGAGGTCGGGGTAGTCCCATTGGCGAAGCACCTCGTAGGCAACTACAGCGACGGAGTTTGAGAGATTGAGGGAGCGGAGAGTGGGGCGCATGGGGATACGTATGCAGGAATCGGGGTTAGCGTGAAGAAGCTCCTCGGGAAGTCCCTTGTCCTCGCGTCCGAACACGATGAACACGGGGCGGTCTGTCGGGAACTGTGCCTCGCTGTGGACGGTGCGGCCCTTGGTGGTGCAGTAGAAGAACGCCCCGTCGGGGAAAGCGGCAGCAACGTCCGCGAAGCTGTCATACTCGTGTATCTCAAGCTTGTCCCAGTAGTCCAGGCCTGCTCTTTTGAGCTGTTTATCTGTGATAGTGAAGCCGTAGGGCTTAACGAGGTGGAGAGCCGCCCCCGTGACCGCGCAGGTGCGGGAGATATTCCCCGTATTCTGCGGTATCTGCGGCTCAACGAGAACTATGTTAAGTTGGGTCATGATGGTTCCATACTTCCTTTCCCTGTATTCTGCAAGCTCCCTTTTATCGTCCTGTATTTGAAAGGCTCGGATCATTTTTTTCAGCTCATTAAATGCCTTTTGCTGTTCTGTCATATGATCGCTCCTTTGGCAGATATACGTTTCATACCAATGCTCGTAAAAATGGTATGGCGTTCATTCTTAACGGCGAGGGCGGGAGCAAGCCCGTTACGAACATAGTTCGTACCCCATACACAATACTGTTCGGCACAGATCATATGCTCTATTGCTCAAACTGCGAATTATAAAGCTCCGCATAGGCGCCGTTTTTCGCCATCAGCTCCTTATGCGTGCCCTGCTCGACTATCTTTCCCGCATTCATCACGATTATTCGGTCGGCATTTACTACCGTTGAGAGCCTGTGGGCTATGATGAAGCTCGTCCGCCCCTCCATCATCTCCCCGAAGGCTTCCTGTATCAGAAGCTCAGTGCGCGTGTCTATCGAGGAGGTCGCTTCGTCAAGTATCAGCATCGGCGGCAGGGATAACATCACCCGCGCTATGCATAAAAGCTGCTTCTGACCCGCCGATAACATACCGCCGTCCTCCGTCAGCTCCGTGTCGTAGCCGTGTTCGAGCCGCCTTATGAAGCCGTCACAGTGCGCGCGCTTCGCCGCCGCGACTATCTCGCTTATATCCGCGTCGGGCTTGCCGTAGGCGATGTTCTCCCGCACAGTGCCGCTTTTCAGCCACGTTTCCTGCAAGACCATGCCGTAGGTGCCGCGAACCGAATCCCGCTTCGTTTCGGTAAGCTCACGCCCCGAAAGCACTATCCGCCCGCTGTCAACATCGTAGAACCGCATGAGCAGGTTGATGAACGTGGTCTTTCCGCAGCCCGTGGGTCCCACTATCGCTATCCGCTGACCCGACTTCACGTCTATGTCAAAGCCCTCTATCAGCGGCACGTCCTTGTTATATGAGAAGCACACGTCCTCCGCGCGGAGAGTTCCGTCCGCGTGAGTTATCACGCCGCAGTCCTCGTCCGAGGGCTCGGGGGGCTCGTTTATCAGCTCCAGCACCCGCTTCGCACAGGCGAGCGCTCCCTGTAATTCGGCTATTACTCCCGATATCTCGTTGAAGGGCTTGGTGTACTGATTGGCGTAGGTGAGAAAGCAGGAGAGCTGTCCCACCGTGAAGCTCCCGCTCATGACCGAGAACGCCCCGACTATCCCCACCGCCGCATACACCAGCCCGTTCACGAAACGGGTCACGGGATTTGTCAGCGACGAAAAGAATATAGCGCGGACGCTCGTTTTCTGAAGCTCCCCGTTCAGCTCCGCGAAGCGCTCCTCCGACTCCCGCTCGTGGGCGAAGGCTTTGACCAGCTTCTGATTGCCCGTCATCTCCTCCACAAGCGAGGTGAGGTCGCCGCGGACGGCGGTCTGCTCGCGGAAGAATTTGAACGTGTTCTTCGAGATATACCGCGCCGCAAAAAGCGAGAGCGGCGTCAGGAGCATGACGATGAGGGCGATCTTAACGTTAATATAGAACATGAAGCCCAGTGTCCCGAATATGGTTATGACCCCCGTGAAAAGCTGTGCGAAGCCCATTATCAGCCCGTCCGATATCTGCTCTATGTCCGAGATAAGACGGCTGATGATGTCGCCCTTGGGGTGGGAGTCGATGTAGGCGAGGGGAAGTCTGTTCAGGCTCGCGAAGGCGTCGTCCCTCAGCCCCCGCACCGCCCCGAATGCCGCTTTGTTCAGACAGAGCTGCATGACGTACTGGGTCAGGGCGGTCACGGCTATGGTCACGGCGAATATCATCAGTATGGGCTTCAAGCCCTCAAAGTCCACCTTGCCTTTAGCGATGATAAGGTCTATGGCGTCGCCCGTGAGTATTGGCGCTATGAGGG
Organism: uncultured Ruminococcus sp.; assembly: GCA_902781565.1. GTDB lineage: Bacteria > Bacillota > Clostridia > Oscillospirales > Ruminococcaceae > YE71. The sequence goes on along the minus strand of CACZJT010000105.1, from coordinate 2,103 downwards.
TAGCAGCCACATTCGCCGCCGCGAGTATCAACGCCGCCGCGAGCCGTCCGCAGTAGGGCTTGAAGTAAGCTAAAAGCTCCCGCGTTTCTTTCCTTGTGATGTCAGCCATTTCCGCGCACCTCCTCACCCGTGAGCTGTGAACGGCATATCTCGCGGTAGACCGCACAGCTCTCGATGAGCTGATGATGTCTGCCCATTCCCGCGATGTGACCGTCCTCCAGCACGATTATCTTGTCGGCGTTTCGTATCGAGGACACCCGCTGAGACACGATGAACACCGTCATGCCCCGCGTGCGGGCGGTTATGGCTTTGCGGAGCGCCGCGTCGGTGGCAAGGTCGAGGGCGGAAGCCGAGTCGTCAAGTATGAGTATATCGGGCTTCCCCACCAGCGCCCTCGCTATCGTGAGCCGCTGCCGCTGTCCTCCCGAAAGGTTGCGCCCCGCCTGCTCTATGCGGAAATCAAGCCCGCCCTGCTTCTCAAAGACGAAATCCGCCTGCGCTATGTGGAGTGCCGCTTCTATGTCCTCATCGCAGGCGTTCTCATCGCGCCACTGCATATTCTCGCGCACCGTCCCGCCGAAAAGCACAGCCTTCTGGGGAACTATGCCTATCCGCCCGCGAAGGCTCTCAAAGGTACACTCCCGCACGTCCCTGCCGCCCACGAGGACGGCTCCGCTCTTAACATCATAGAGCCGGGGTATCAGGTTCACGAGGGTGGACTTTCCGCAGCCCGTACCGCCGATAATGCCGACGGTCTCGCCGCGGGGCACCGAAAAGCTGATATCATCGAGAGCATTGCGTTCCGAATCCACGTAGCCGAAGGTAACGTTCCTGAACTCCACGGCGGGGGCTTCCTTGTCGGGGACAAGCTCCCGCTCACCCTCGGTGACGGAGGGCTGCATGGCGAACACCTCAAGTATCCGGTGGGAGCTTGCCTGCGCCTTGGTGAGGGAAAGTATCAGTTCCGCAAGGCGTATCAGCGAGAGCAGCACCTGCGTCATGAGGTTCACCAGCGCCATGACCTCGCCCTGGGTCAGCCCGCCCGCGTTCACCTGTATGCCGCCGAACCAGATTATCAGCATTATCGCGATGTTCACAAGCACATAGGTCACGGGGGACATGAGCGCCGAAGCCCGTCCCGCCATGAGCTGCATATCCATGAGGTCGGCGGTGGACTGTTCAAAGCGTTCGCGTTCGTCAGCCTGCCGCGAGAAAGCGCGAATGACCCTGACGCCCGAAATGCTCTCGCCCGTGATGAGGGTGGTGCGGTCGAGCTTTTTCTGTATATCCTTATACATGGGGACGGTCTTTTTCGTGACGTAGTAGATGACCGCCCACATTATCGGCGTGAACACAAGAAAAATAAGGGTCAGCCGAACGGAGATCGTAAGTGCCGTGACCACCGCCCCCACGACGATGAAAGGCGCTCGCAGGAACAGCCGAAGGAGCATATTCACGCCTGTCTGAGCGGCGTTGATATCGGCGGTCATGCGGGTAACGAGGGTAGCGCTGCCCGCGCGGTCGATCTCCGAGTGAGAGAGGGTATTGATATGAGCGAAGAGCGCCTGTCTGAGCTCCGTACCGAAGCCCACTGCCGCCTTAGCCGCGAAGAACTGAGCCGTCAGGGAAGCCGCAAGTCCCAGCACCCCGAGAGCGACGAGTATCACGCAGGTACGCATGATATAAGCGCGGTCGCCGTTTGCGATACCCACGTCTATCATACGTGCCATGACCACGGGCACGATAAGCTCGAACACAGCTTCGAGCAGTTTCCCCAGCGGACCGAGAACGGCTTCCCGTCTATAGTTTTTAAGGTATCCGAACAATTTGAGCATTTTCTGAAAATCTTTCCTTTCGGTCTTTACAATCCGCAAAAAATGTGATATAATTTAATTTGTTTTAAGGTTCATATATTATAATAAATAATAATTTGCAGGGGAGACCCCTGCACGAAGTTCGCGGCATTTTTGCCTTTGGCAAAAATTATTTGTTGCCAAACTATATGACACCCGCGGCAGTCGTTCAAGGGGCTTTGACCCTATGCTTATTTGATGTAGGGAGTATGAAAGCACCTACTTGTGCAAATAAAGAAAGCGGCACTCT
>CACZJT010000104.1 GCA_902781565.1 uncultured Ruminococcus sp. | reverse complement strand
GCGCGGTTCTTGGGAACGAATTGATTTGTCGGTACGCTTGCTTAATTGCGCCTGCGGCGCAACGGGGGCTCTGCCCCCACGCGCTTCGCGCTCCCCTGCCCAAGGGCTCCTCGCCCTTGGGAATCCTCGCCAGCCTCGCGCGGCTGGACCCGCTTTTTTGCTAACGCAATTTCTCCATGAAGATTGTCTTTAGCCAAATAAACTGTGGGTCAAAGCCCCTTGAACGACTGCCGCGGGTGTCCGATATCTCGGCTACATATAATTTTTGCCTTCGGCAAAAATGCCGCGAACAGCCCCGTGCGGGAGCACAAGACCCCGCAGACGTATCTGCGGAGCCTTTTTTACATCTCGAATCTGATCTTGTCTACTCCGTGCTTGCTTAACAGATACAGCGCCGAATCAATGTAGGTGAAGCCGCTGTACTCCCGCCCGATCTCGGCGGTCGCGGTCAGCGTTGCCGTCAGATCAAAGGCGTATGCCTTCTCGCTGCCTAAAAGCAGCACCCTGTCCTCGTCTATCATTACCGTCTTTACGGGCGTGTCCGCCGTAAGCTCGCGGAAGGTCGCGGAATCCGAAGCTCCCGCCTGCGCTATCATCAGCCTGCCCGAATTGCGCGTGCTGCCGTTTATCAACACCGCCGCCGCGTTGCGGTCAAGGGCAAATGAGGTCAGCTCCCCGCTGTATTCGTAGGTCGATCTGATCTTTCCGTCCGAACCTATCAGACAGAACTGCGTGTCACATACCGCCATGATGTCCCCCGCACCGTTCTCCATGCAGCCCAGCGCAAGCGCGGGTATGTCCTCGCTTACCATCTGCTCGCCGCTCTTGTCAAGGTCGAGCCTGCGTACCTGCGACGAAAGCTCGCCGTTCGCCGAGGAAAATGTGCATACATAACAGCTGCTCCCGTCGTCCGTCAGCGTCAGCGACATTATCCGCGCCGTGCTGTCGTAGGTGTAGATCAGCTTTCCGTCCTTGTCGAAGAACTTCGCCGAAGCCGCGAACTTGTCCGAAGTCGTGACTATCGCCGAAACTCCGCTCTCGCTCAGCGCTCCCGTCAATATCGTGTCGTCAAGAGTCTTTGAGAAAGTCTCGCCGCCCTTTTTGTAGAGCTTGAATCCGAAGGCGCCGTTGTCGAACACCAGCACCCTCTTGCCCGCAGTGCGGACAACGGGGTTCGTGAAATTGTGGTTGTAGGAAGCCTTCTTCTCGCCGTTCACATCGTAGAATGTTATCGTGTGCAGGTCGGTGGTCAGCAGGTCGTTCTTGACCCTGTAGACCCCCGTTACCGAATTGTCGGGCTCTATCGGGAACTTGCCGCCCTCGGTGTCACCGTTGTTGAACACAGTCCTCACGGGACGGTCGAAAAGCCCTTCGAGCTTTGCGCTCCAGGCGGGATAGGTGATATAGATAACTATGCCGATGAGCAGCACGATCAGCACCGCCATGACCCGTTTAAGGGTGCGTATCGAGCGGGCGTTGCGGCGGACGGCTTTGATGTCGGTGTGTACCGCCCGATGTGTTTCGGACTGCTTTGCGGGAGAGCTTTTTGCGCCCGTATCGGGCTTCTTCGCCGAATTGACGGGCTTTGCGGAAGTCCCCGTTTTAGCCGCAGATCCGCTCTTTACGGGAGCGCCTTTTTTCGGGGAACTGCCCGTCTTTGCGCCGTCCTTGCGAGCCGCAATGCTCTTTCCGCCCATGGTCCCGCTCCTGCTGCCCGAAGTTACTGTGTTCTTAGACTTGCTTTCTGCGGTATTCGCAGACTTCTGCGCGGAAGCCCCCTGCGCAGCCGATCTGCGCTCTCCCCCGATGTCGAGCCTTATATTTTTAGCCGTACCGCCCCCCGAAGCCGAAGCGCCCGTCTTTGCGGGGGCTTTCTTTTTCGGCGGCTCGGCGGTCACGGGCTTTTTTTCGTCATTTTTGTTATCATTACTCAATTGAGTCGCTCCTTTTATAAAACACGCGGTCGAGGTACAGTCCCTGCGGAGGTACCGTCCTCCCCGCAAGAGTCCTGTCACGCGAAAGCAAAAGCTGCGGGACAGAGCCCTGCGGCAGCTTGCCCTCGTTTATCGAAAGCAGCGTACCGACCATTATCCGCACCATGTTGTACAGAAATCCGTTGCCCGCCACGCGGAAGCGCACGAGGTCGCCCTCCCGCTTCACGCCGCAGCTGTAGATAGTCCGTGTGGTATTCTCCTTGTCACAGTCCGCCGAGCAGAAGCTCTTGAAGTCGTGCTCGCCCACGAAAGCCTTAGCCTCGCGGTCGAGCAGTACCGCGTCTATGGGGTGAGGACAGCGGTAGGCGCGGTCGCAGTAAAACGGGTCTTTTATCTCGCTGTTGTGGACGATGTATTCGTACTCCTTGCCCTTGCAGCAGTAGCGGGCGTGGAAATCCTCCTCCGCCTCCTCGCAGGAGAGCAGTGCGATGTCGTCACCCAGCCGCGCGTTCGTTCCGAAAACTATCCCCCGCGTCGGGATAGGGTTCTCGGTGCGGAAATTGAAGCAGAACTGCCTTGCGTGTACCCCCGCGTCGGTGCGGGAGCAGCCGTATATCGTGACCTCCTCGCCAAGCAGTCCGCTGAGGGCTTCCTCCACCGCCTGCTGAACGGTGTAGGCGTTGCCCTGCCGCTGAAAGCCGTGGTAAGCCGTCCCGCGGTACGCCATCATGACCCTGAGATTCCTCACCTCAGCCCCTCCGCTTCCGTTATGCTTCATTCGGTCACACCCGTAGGCTCGGTGTAGTCCTCCTCATAGCCCTCGTCCTCATCGGTGTCCTCGTCCGTATCATCGGCGCTTTCTGCGTCCTCATCGCTCTGTTGTGCGCTCACGGGGTCGCCGTTGAAATAGTTGTAAACGGTCTCGGATATCTGCGCAAAGTTGTTGTCGGCAGTCCAGCCGAAGCCCGGAGTGTCGCCCATGATGACCAGCACGTAGTCGCCCGTAGGACTGTAGACTATCGCCGCGTCCGCGCAGGCGTTGTCGGAGGTGCCCGCCTTGTTGACGCAGCGGGTGTCCTCGGGCAGTCCCTCGGGTATCTTGCCCTTGTCCTGCTGTGCCAGCATGAAGCCCTTGAGCTTCTCGGAGTAGTCCTTATTTATAAGCTCGTCCTTGCCGAGCAGGGAAATGAGCCTGCCCGTATCACGGACGGAGGTGGTGTTTCTCGTGAGCATGAGCATGGTGCTGTTATCCTGCTCCTCTGGGACGTTGACGACGGCGGTGTTGCCGCCCTCGGAGGAGCTGTCCGCGCCCGCGCTCTCGGTGCTTTCCGAGGAACTGTCGGGAGCGCTCCCGCCCGTGCTGACGGGTATCTCGTCGTATTTCAGCTCGGTGTCCCAGTAGCCCTGCTGTCTGCACCATTCGGTGACGGAAGCCCGCCCCTGAAGCTCCGAGAGCCTTTCGAGGGCGCCGCCGTCGTTCATGGCGATCATGGCTCTCACCAGATCGTCTGCGGAAGCCGCGTCCACCTTGCCCTCGGTAACGAGCTTATATGCCGAAGCCGAAGCGAAAAGGTCGATAAGCCCCGATGAGTAAACGGGAGCGCTCCCGATAGTAAGCTCCGTGTCGGAATCGAGGTGGCGCACGTAGACCTGCCAGTTGCCCTCGAAGCCCGATGTCAGCTGTTCAAGCTCGCCCCTAAGAACCGAAAGGTCGGTGATGGAGTTTGCAGGCTTCTTTTTCTCGTCTGCGGTGACGGTCGTTCCCTCGGCGGTGCTGTCGGGCACTACCACGAGCGGGTCTGCGGCAGTGACCGTCGTAGTCTCCGCAGGCTCTGCCGAAGCGGGCAGGGCGGCGCTGTCGGTGCCGCTCGAAAGCTCGGTGACAGCCGATACCTCTCCCCTGTATGGCTCGGCAGTGGAAGCGTTGTTCCTGTCCCTGTCATGTATCGCGAGCCTTATCCTGAAAAGCATGAACAATACCACGCCCACAAAAAGCAGTGAGCAAAGCACTCCGAGTATCGCCGCCGTCGAATGGGCGCGGCTTGAGGACTTCTTTTTCTTCCTTGCGGACTGTCTGTTTTCCGCAGCGGGAGCGGGTCTTTTTTTTGCTCCCTGTCCCTGTCTCGGAGTATTCTGTGCGGTTCTTTTTTTCTGTGCCATTTATACTCTACCCTCTATCCTGAAAATTTTTACATCATGTCGCCTATTACGTAAGGGAGCTCGACCTTGAAGCAGGCGCCCCCCGTATAGGGGGTCTCAACGCTCAAAGCGCCGCCGCAGAGGTCTACTATCCGCTTTACGAGCGCCAATCCGAGACCGTTTCCGTCGGTCTTGCGGGAGTTGTCGCCCTGATAGAATTTATCGAATATCTTAGCCGCTACCTCGGGCGGTATCGAAGGACCGTCGTCTGTTATCATGGCGGTGATATTTTTTTCGTTAGAGAAAAGCCGCACCCCGATATGACCGTTCTCCGGGGTGAACTTTATCGCGTTGTTGATTATGTTCTGCCATATCTGAGCCATAAGCTCCTCGTTGCCGAAGTAGTACACGGTGTCAAGGTCTATGTCGAGGTCTATGTTCTTCTTCGTCCATTCGGGTTCGAGGACGAGGAGTATCTTGCGTATCTGCTCATCTATGGAGAAGCGTTTCTTGTTGGGTATGGTGCTCTGATTTTCGAGCTTCGAGAGCCGCAGTATATCGCTCGTCAGCTTCGAGAGCCGCGATGTTTCGTGAATGATTATCTGCGTATACTCCCGCCTGTCCTCGGGGGACAGCTCATCGTCCTGCAAGAGCTTCGCGAAGCCCTGTATGGACGCGAGCGGCGTCTTGAATTCGTGGGAAACGTTGCTGATGAAGTCCCCACGCAGAGTCTCTATACCCGAAAGCTCCTCAGCCATGCGGTTGAAGTTGCGTATCAGCTGGGTATACTCCCTGTCCTTCGATTCGGGTACCCGCACCTTGAAATTGCCGCGGGCAACAAGGTTCGTGGCGCTGCTCAGCTCACGTATCGGCTTGGTTATGCGGCTGCTCACGAACACGGTCATGAGCGAGCCCAGCACGATACAAACTATCATCGTAAGCGCCACCACGAGTATCGCCACGGAGTATACATTCTCCTTCCAGTTGGGGTACACCTTGACATACTCGCCGTTTATCATGGTATATCCCACGATGTCGGGGAACAGGAATCCCCTCGTTTCGATATAGCAGCGCTTTTCCTCCGCGTCTATCTTAACGCGGTAATATTCGGCATCGCTGTTGTCTATGGTGGTTATCTCCGCATTATCCCCCGCGCAGATCGAAAGTATCGTCTTGGCATCATATACGTTCAAGCTTTCGATCTGCTTCATGGAATCCACGAGGGTGTTTATCCTCGTCTGATTATCCGAGATTATTATAGGACGGAAGATCAGCAGCAGCGAGACCACCGAGATCACCGCCGAGAACAGCATGACCGCGAACACCATCAGCGCAAATTTTATTTGCAGCGAGAAATGATATGACTTTACCCCGTTCATACCTTCTTTACCGCCTTATAGCCCAGTCCCCTGACCGTCACGATATCGAAGCTGCCGTTGGGGATATACTTCTCGCGCAGTCGCTTTATGTGTACATCCACGGTGCGCTCGTCCACCTCCGACTCCATGCCCCAGAGCTCGTCAAGCAGCTGCCGCCGCGTGAATATCTGATTCGGGTATGACAGCAGCTTGAACAGCAGCAGGAATTCCTTGTTGGGTATAGTCTCGGGCGGTTCGTCCCCCACCGATACGGTGAGCGAATCGTAGTTCAGCTTGTAATCCCCCACGATGAGCAGCCTTTCGGCGGCGAGCCTTGCTCTTCGGAGCAGCGCTCCCACGCGGAGTATCATCTCGTCTATGTTTATGGGCTTTACCATATAATCGTCAGCACCCGCCATAAAGCCGCTCTGTTTGTCCTGAAAGGACTCTTTCGCCGTCACCATCAGCACGGGCATATCGAACCGCGCACTGCGGAGCTGTCTTGTCAGCTCGTAGCCGTCCATATTAGGCATCATCACGTCGGAGATCACCAAATCTATGGAATACTTTTCCATTTCATCGAGAGCCTCCGCTCCGTCGGCGGCGGGGCGGGGCATATAGCCGTTCTGTTTGAGTGCCGCGCACATCAGTTTGCGGAGGTTGTTGTCGTCCTCCACGACAAGTACGGAAAACATCTGCTTACGCCTCCTTTACGGTCGGTATGTTATCTTTGTTCTACAGTCACTTAGCCGCAGCTTTTACGAGGGTATCCACCAGCTCGGGGAATCTCCATTCGGGCATGATGGAGCGATCCATCAGACCGAAGTTCTCGCCCGCGCCGAATACGGCGTTATTGTCCCACCAGCACATCGGCACGCCGAACTCCTTCGCCTTGGAAACGAAGTAATCCGCGCAGGCTATCCTGTCTTCAAGGTTATCCTTATTGACTGTGCCGAACTCACCCACGATGACGGGCACCTGCTTGTAAAGGAACAGCATATTGAGTGTATCGAAGAAGTTGTCAATGTCCCTCTGTCCCGATTCGGGATCCCACTTGTCCGTCCCCTTGGTATTGAGTGCGAGGTCGTAAGGCAGGTAAGCGTGTACCGAAACTATCACCTTGTCGTCGTTCTCGGGGAGCCATACCTCTTTAAGGCAATTCTGAGATGAGGACGCCGCGTAGCCCGTGAGCATGAGGTGGCGTTTCTCGTTGTTGCCGCCGCTTTTGCGCACCGTATCATAGAACGCCTTAGCGTATTCCTGCACGACCGCGCGGCTCTCATCGTCGCCGCCCGTCCATTCCTTGGGAGTTTCGCGCAGGCGGGGCTCGTTCAGACCCTCGAAGATAAGGTGTTCGTCGTAGCCCTTGAATTCCTCGGCTATCTGTTCCCAGAGAGCTGTGAGCTGTTCGATGTCCTGTGCCTTATCGGAGTTGGTCGGGAAGTACCATTCCTCGTGGTGAGTATTGAGGATAACGAAAAGACCGTTGTCTATGCCGTAGTCCACGATCTCGCGCACCCTTGCCATCCATGCTTCATCGACCTTATAATTCTCGTCCATATGTTCGCCCCAGGAAACAGGCACGCGGAGCACATTGAAGCCCGTGTCTTTGAGCAGCACCGCCATCTGTTCGGTAGTGCGTGCGGGCTGCCAGGCGACTTCTGCGTCGAGGGTAGGATTACCGGTAGCGTCCATAGTATTGCCGAGGTTCCAGCCGATAGTCATTTCCTTAACGAGATCCCATGAAGAGATATCGCGTATCTCCATATTGCGGGGCTCCTTTTTTACGGGAGCGTCGGTATCGGCGGAGGTCTCATCGGCGGGAGTTTCCGCGCTGTCTGCCGCGGTCTGTTGAGAAGTGTTTTCCGAAGCCGCAGAAGATGAGTCCCCGTCCTTATTGCCGCAGGCAGTAAGGCAGCCCGCGAGCATCACGGCTGCGGCGACAGCAGCTGCAAATCTGTTAAGTTTTATATTCATCAAGATCAAATCCTTCCGAAAAATGTTATACATAACTATTATATCATATTACACAGAAAAATCAAGTGCTTTTAATGAATATTTACAAAAAAGAGCTGTAAACGGGAAAACTATGCAAATCATAATTTGAAAGGCTGACCGTGTTGCACTATTTGGTGTAGGGGGTACGAACTATGTTTGTACAGGGCTTGCCCCGACCTCCTATAACGCACGCCCAATGTAGGGGCGAGGGAAACCTAAAGGTTTCTCGTATTAACGAAGTTAATACCCTCGCCCGTGTAGGCTTTGCGGGCTTGGTCGGCTTTCGCCCGCCTGACGTCGGGTTTGGGGTTTCACGAAATGCGCTGACGCTGTTTCGTGAAATTAAATCGGCGATACATCTTGTTCACGGTACTTTGTGCGGGGCGTGACGTTTCTGCCCTTGCTGAACGTTTTTATTGATATCGCCGATTTAAGCGGTCGGTTCGTGTGCGGTTCTTGACGGGGATTTGTGCTGTCGGTTCGCGTGTTTTTTGCGCCTGCGGCGCAACGGGGGCTCTGCCCCCACGCGCTTCGCGCTCCCCTGCAAGGGCTCCTCGCCCTTGACCTCGGCAAG
>CACZJT010000103.1 GCA_902781565.1 uncultured Ruminococcus sp. | reverse complement strand
ATCCTCACGCTTTACTATCGGAGTGTTGACCTCCTTGTGTATCACATATTTATCGGGAGAGTTTCTTAACGACTTGTGTATCTTATACGACTTCCTGTATGTCTTGAAGTTCACCACATCACCGCAGTATTCCTGTCTGGTGAGTATATCCCTTACTGACGGTACAGACCATTCATATGGATTTTCTGTCGGTGGATATTTCACTGCTCTGCCTTTACTCAGAGAGTAGCAAGTCGGATTAAGTATTTTCCTGCTTTTAAGACCGTCAACGGTATATATGTCAACTCTTATGAGCACATAGCGAAGTCTTGTGCCGCCGAGCCGACAGCGCAGGAGCAAGCGAGGACTTATGTTTCCTCGTGGACTGACGGTTGGGAGGAGATCCCCGTGGCGGAGGATATTTTTGAGGAGCACTTAGCCGCCCTCTGCCGTGACGAAAAGCAGACAAAAAAGCCGCCGCTCGTGAGTGAGCCTGCGGGAAAACTATCCGAGCGCTGAAGGGTACGCTGGTGAACGTCTTTGCGCTTATGACGGGAGTTTCCGAGAAGCGTTGTGTAGTATTCGATCGTTGGGCTGTATGAATAGATTCATACTAAACTGCGGACAGCGCTTCACTTGTACGAAACACCGTCCGCTGTTACCCATTATTCGGTTTTTATGTCAACAGGCATTCTACCGTTTTTAGGCTGTATTTTGGTTTTCTTCCAAGTTTCTGCCAAAAATCTTCAAATCTGCAATTTTTCCGATTTCACGATATGATCCCCCTCGGAAATATCGCGGTAAGTTACGGCATGAGAAGTTCCTAACAGAGGATACTCTCTAAGGAAGGTGGCAGGCGCCGCAGCAAAGACTGCCGCTCCCGCTATCAAGGTGGTCATGCTCGCCAAGCAGGTGGAGAACTCGGCAAACAACAGTATCATGAACGCCGAACAGATAGCTATATCGGTCGTGCTGAACGGTTCGGGCGGCTGAGGAAACGTTGAAAAAATGTAAATGAGCAGTGCTATAGGCGACCTGCTGCCCGATGAGCTCTCGGAAGCGGAATAGCCTTTCTTTTCGTATCCTTGAAATATCATCGGCTCGTTTCTCTGTTTTTCTTCGTCAGCAGATATGCCTGCACAGCGCAGACTAAAGGATAGCTCATCAGCCTTGCTGCCTGCTGTTTGTTGTTCCAGCTTCTGTTATGCCAGCCAGCGCAGTCCTTTGTCTCGGGGTAGAAGCGCTTATACCAGCCGCTTGTCATGCAGAGAAATTGATCGAGTACAATGATGTCGAGCGCTTTCTCGACATACAGAAACGCCATGAGCCGCCCGAAGGCTTCACCGAATGTGAGCTTCTCACGGCGTATATCATCGGCATTTTTCTTCATCGTCCGTACGAAATACCCGCCGAATGCCGCCGTAAGCAGATGTCCGAAAAGCTGCCTTTTCTTCGATGGTACAGGGTGGTTTTTGCCGGCTTCGTATATGTCCTTCGGCAGGAATCTCAGCACGAGCTTGGGCGGTGCAAGATATGGCAGTATCAGAACAATGAGCCCCATCGCCCCGCTTACCTTCAGCGATCGTTTTATTATCCGATTCATTCACTTTCCTCCGTTTATTTTTTGGCAATAACGGTCAGCCACGGCTTTGAAGGGTGATGATCGGCCTTTACCGCCGAAAATCCTGCGGCTTTCAAAGCTGTTTCTATCTCCTCGGCGGTATAGCATTTCATGCCCTCAATGATCTTCTCGAATTTCAGACTTGCTGAGTCGGTGCCGTCCGACTCGTTGACGATCATGAAAATGCCGCCCTCTCTAAGTATTCCCGCGACCTGTGAAAAGCATTTGACCAAGTCTCCCCAAAAGTATATCGTTTCAAAGGCTGTGGCAAGTTCATAGCTTTCCTTGTCAAGCGTGAGCGCCGATACATCGCCCTGCAAGACCTCGCACCTGCCATTGTCTATCATGTCCCTGTTGTATTCGGCAGTCTGCTTCACCGAAAGCGGCGAATAGTCTATCGCCGTGAGCTTTGCGTTCGGATATTTTTTCAGCAGTTCTCCCGCATTTCTCCCGCCGCCGCAGCCAAGCTCGGCTATCATCGCAGGCTGTGTTTTTTTCAGGTGCGAAAGCCCCCAGTCTGCCATTTTGGCGTGCCCCGAGTTCATGCCCTTTATCATCATCTTGCCGAGCTTACCCTCGGGCTTTCTTGTCTGGCTGACGTAATCTTTAAAAAGTCCCATATTGTCCTCCTAAATCGTTTTTATATACTGCCCTCTATTGCAAAGTACAGCGTATAACGGAGCGCTTAGCGGCGCATAGCGCCGCCCGCCGTCAAAGACGGCGGATTGCAAATCGTTATTACGATTTGCAATAGCGCGTAGTATAACAGACCTGTACACAGCTGATTATCCATAGCTAACCCAATGTAATTATACCATACTTATCGGTAAACGTCAATATCTAACGGCATAAAACGAAGATCATTTTTAAAGATCGCTTAGCTTATTGACAAAACCTCGTAAATAAGCTATAATTTACATAGCAATTTGAAACGCAGGTGTGTCCATACCGAGATCAAAACAGACTTATGTAAAATGCGTGAGCCTTTGCTTTCGTTTTAGGCCAGAAATGTAATGCAGATATTGGAGGGGAAAATCATGCCCAAACAAGCCAAATGCGGATTCCTGCCGACCGACCAGCGCGATTTCGGAGAGAAAAGTCTCGGCGATATTCGAGTACACATCATAACGCTTCCGATAGCTTTTCAATGTTTTCATTAACAACCGGATCGACGGGGCAGGCATAAAGATGTTTTCAGACAAACAATGTAAGTCAGGTACAGCAAGCTAAAATTATTACCGAAAGGGTGCTTGCTCAATTTGGGTCATGGACCGAGCATCGAAGATCCCGTCGGAGAAACAGATGATATTTTTCTTGACAGTGCGCCGCATAGATGGTATAATTAATACTAATCCCTAAAAGAACAGCAGACAAATCTCGGCACTGACGACGAGTGATGAGCCGTCAGCACCGATCTTTGTCTACTAACCTTTTAGGGATTAGTATTACTTCATATCGGCGTGCGCCATAATAGACTTGTGCGGAACGGTTTACAGCTGTGCCTAACAGAGCCCGACCCACAGATAATAATGTTATATGAGCTCTACGGCTAATACATCGTAAGAGCCTTGTGCATACGCTCCTGCCGAAAGGATATCTTCGAGTGCGGCGTCAAGGCGCTCCAACAGCTCGGCATGGTGGGCGGCGATAAAGTCGGTGCTGCCGTCCCTTGCGGCAAATTCAAGCCGCTCAGCGAGCGCCGAAAGCTCCTCCGCTCCGATCGTTCTTGCGGCGCTTTTCAGAGAGTGAACATATATCCTGTAGCTCTGCACATCGTTCTGCTCAAAGGCAGAGTTCAGGTTTGTTTTGCGCTCCTCGGAATTATCCCGGAATTCGCCGAGTATCTCAATATAAAAGCCCGCATCGTCCATGCAGTTTTTAAGCCCCGCCGCTGTGTTGATACTTGTTCTTTCAAGCGCCGCGAGTACATCTTTTATCTCGGCGCCGATATTTCTCTGTAAGCCTTCCATTTCTTTTGCTCACGCTCCCGACTTTCTCTGTTTTATTCGTGACTCTTGATGATATTGATAAGCTCCGCAGGCGCAAACGGCTTCTTTATAACGCCCTTTGCACCCGCTCCAAGCGCCCTGCGGGTAAGCTCCTCCGTGACCGTTCCCGACATAATGTAGACGGTCATTTCTCCGAGACCTTCGGGTGTGTAAAGCGCTTCGAGAACCTTGAACCCGTCCATCACGGGCATTTCCGCATCTATGAACACAAGCTCGTGCAGGCCTGCTCTTATCATTTCAAGCCCCTCCGCGCCCGATGAGGCACAGCTGATCTCCGACGCTCCGCCTTTCCGCGCGATGAACGAAGCGGTCCTCAGCGTAGTCGGATCATCGTCAATGAATATTATCCTGCTCATTTTCCGTCACCTTTCTTATATTGCAAATAAGCTCTCTGTATCTCCGCACAAAGCCTTCATGCTCCCGTTCTATCAGCTCCGTTTTGCCGTCCCTTGCGGCGAATTCCAGGAGCTGCGCGTATTCCGCGATGACCTCCGCGCCTATGGTGCGGGCGGCGCTTTTTATGCCGTGTACGGTGATGCGGTAAAGCTCGATATCGCGGCAGTCAAAGGCTCTGCAAAGCTCCTCCGATCTGTCGGCGTCCGCAAAGCCCTCCAGCGTGCCGAGCCAGAATCCCCTGGAATCCATACAGTAGCCCATGCCTGCCGCCGCATTGAGCTCGGGACACAGCTCCCGTATCTTTACTATCTCCTCAAAGGAAAGGGTATCATCATCGTCATCGGATTTCCGCAGGTTCTGCGGTCTGCGCTCTGCCGCGGCGAGCTGCTTCTTATCCTCGGGCAGGTATGTTTCGAGCATCGTTTCAAGTTCGCAGTTGTCTATGGGCTTTGTAAGATACCCGTCAAAGCCCTCGGAGAGATATTTTTCCCTTTCACCGACTATCGCGTTGGCAGTCAGCACGATGATCTTCGTACCCTCATCGACAAGACCGCGCTCCTTTATCTCGTGAAGCACCTCGATACCGTCCTTTTTCGGCATCATGTGGTCGAGGAAGATCATGTCATAACGCTTCCCCGTGAGCATATCGGGGACTGCTTCTCCCGAATCGGCAGTATCTGCGGCTATTCCGAAGAGCCGCAAAAAGTTTCGCGCGACTTTCAGGTTCATGGTGTTGTCGTCCACCACGAGCACAGCCGCATTCGGCGCGTACAGCCTGTAGCTGCCGCCGTTTTCGCTGTCGGCGCTCACCTCTGCAAGTCTGTGAGCTCCCATCGGCTCGCTGTTTATGACCTGCTGTTCCACCACGAAGCGGAATGCGGATCCCTCACCGTAAACGCTCTCCACGGAAAGCTCCGAACCCATCATGCCGAGCAGCTTTGTGATGATCGCCATTCCGAGCCCCGTGCCCTCGATGTTGCGGTTGCGCTTTTCATCGAGCCGCCTGAAGCTCTCGAAGAGCGCTCCCATATCCTCCTCTTTTATACCGATACCCGTGTCGCGCACCTCTACCGAAAGCCCAATAACATCGTCATGACCACCCGACCGCCCGACCGTGAGCGTCACCGAGCCCGATAATGTGTACTTGACCGCATTGGTGAGCAGGTTCATGATGATCTGCTTCAATCGCACATCATCACCCCTTAGCACTGCGGGAAGGCTCTCGTCCGCGTTCACGATAAGCTCCAGTCCCTTTTCGGCGGCTCGATTCGAGATGCTGTTGATGGGATCGCTGATGAGTGCGGCTGTACTGTAATTTACGGGTATCAGCTCCATTTTGCCGTCCTCGATCTTCGAGAAATCGAGTATGCTGTTTATGAGCGAAAGAAGCGTCCGCCCCGCTCCCCTGATATTTTCCGCGTATTCGGTGATATCGGGGTCGGTGCTTTCGCGGAGTATCATCTCGTTCATTCCGAGTACCGCGTTTATGGGCGTGCGTATCTCGTGGGACATCTGCGCCAAGAAGGTGCTTTTTGCTCTGTTGGCGGCTTCGGAGGCGGTTTTTTCAAGGCGCAGTATCTCCGTCTCCATTTCCTTCTGACGCTCCTTTAGTTTCAGCGCTTCAAGCTCCCGCGCTTCGATGGTGTTATCCTCAGTCCTCAGACGATAGCCCCTTATGCGCTCCCCCGAGAAAACGTGTCCCGCCGTCACCTTATAGGTGATGTCGCCGCGGCTCACATAAAACGAGGGCGAGCTGCCGCCCTTTTTCAGCTCGTTTATGCAGTCGGCTATCTTTGCGAAGACCTCGTTTTTCGGGGTGAGGGTCTTGTCTATGTACAGCGTACCCAGCTCGGGAAGGCAGTTCTCGGCGTATTTGGTACAGCCCAGATACCTCATTTTAAGATCGAACGCCGCAAAGCCTATACCGCCCTTTTCGGAAATATCTGCAACAGCGGAGCTTGTGACGTCATAAAGGTTTATCTTTCGCATAACGATGAGGAAGATCACCTGCGAAAGCGTATAAGACAGCGGAAGGAGCTCAAAGGCGGGGTGAAACATCTTGCCCGTAAGGAAAGCCGCGATTATCATAAGATATATCGTCAGCAGCAGCGCGGAGTTTATCTTTGAAACGTTTTTCCTCGTGAAGCTGTAGATTATCGCAGCAAGGTTCGCCGCGAGGTAAAGCCCGATAAGGATATAGTAGAAGGTATGCACCGCACCGTATTCCTTGACTATGTATGATACCCCGTCAAGGCGTTTGAGCTCGGCGCTCGTGTAGAGCATATGCAGCCGCGAATCGTTTATGGCGAAATAGAATACAGTAACTCCCGAAGCGAGGAGCCCCGCGGTGAGCAGCTTCGGTACTTTGAGCTTGCAGAAGTTCATTATATAAAGGAAGAACACCAGT
The DNA here is from genome assembly GCA_902781565.1 of uncultured Ruminococcus sp. Taxonomy (GTDB): domain Bacteria; phylum Bacillota; class Clostridia; order Oscillospirales; family Ruminococcaceae; genus YE71. The sequence continues at coordinate 3,544 of CACZJT010000103.1, read as the reverse complement.
TCGAGGAAGCAGCCGTCAAAGTATACTATGCCGTTTGCAAGAAGCGCTTCGTTTATGTCCTGCGAGGTCGCCACTTTCAGGTAGCCTATGTTGATTATAGGCATCAGCAGAAAGATCATCGGAAAATGTACCGCTATAGTCCTGTTCCAGCTGAGCAGAAATACTCCCGAAAGTATCGCGGAGAGGATGACCATTGCATGAAAGTAAATTATCATGTGAAAACCTCCCTTTTTATTAGTCCCGCGTTCAGAATGAGTTTGTCAGTTCGGTCATCTTAAATTGTGAATATGCGGCGGCGATCTCTGTTTTCTCGCGTATGCGGACAGGGAAGGCTGTTCCGTCCTCCATTATGATATTGCTGTTGTCGATAGTCTTTATATGCTCCATATTGACTATTATGCCGCGGTTGCAGAGTATGAAGCTGCCCTCCGCGAGCAGCAGCTCACTCAAGTCGCGGAATCTCATATTGCTCCGCAGAACTTTTCCGCCGATCATGTTTATCTCCACCGAATGATCGCAGGAAACAGCGGAAATGATACCTCCGAGAGGCACCTCTATCCTGCTCCGCGGTATCTGTATCTCTATGCTCTTTGTGTTTCTCTGCCTGCCCGAGCTTTTGATGTAGCTCAGCATATCGTTCATGATAGAGTTTATCCTCTCGGAGGTAAAGGGCTTTTCTATGTAGTCGAAATGATGTACGGGAGCTGCGCTGCGGTACATATCGTCCGAGGAGGTCACGAATACTATGGGGAGCGTCGGATCGTCCTCACGGAGCTTCTTTCCCACGTCTATCCCCGTGATGTCGTTCATGAATATATCGAGAAAGACCGCGTCGAAATCTCCCTTTTTGTAATTATTCAAAAATGCGCTGCCGCTCCTGTAGCATATTATCTCGGCGCTTCCCGCGCCTGTTCCCGAAAAGTATTTTTTCAGCGCATACCCCAGTATCTTACAGTCCTCGGGGGTGTCGTCAACTATCGCAAGCCTGAGTTTCAATTTCCCATCGTCCCTTCTTAATTATATAGGATATAAGTATTATAACATAATATCCGTGAATAATCAAGTACAAATATCGGGCAGCCGCGAAGACCGTTCCGGGGACGGGGGAAGTGGGCGGTCTGTTCACTTCCTGACGAACAGGAGAGCACCGTCCTTGCGGACAACACTCTCCTGCTCGGGAAATCTATTTATAGGCTTTCTCTCGTTCTGAAAGAGTATCTGTGCTTTTGGGCTTATTCTGCCTCGGCTTCTTCCTCGGCAGCGGTCTCGCCGCTTGCGAGAGAGTGCAGATACTCTACTATGTTGTTCGCATACTCCTCGGATACCTGATAGAAGGTCAGGCTCTCAACGCCATTCTCACCTTCAACGGAAGCCTCCATATAAGAGCCGTCCTCGGGAATGGAAATACCCATAGTAAATGCAGGATAAATATTTCCTTCCTCATCTTTAAAGAATACATTCAGACCGTTTGTATCAATGTTCCAGTAGCACTGAGCAGCCATTTCCTCGCCGTCGCTGTTGATCTGATAGTACTCAAATACTTCGCCCTGAAGCGACATAGCGGCAGCGGAACCGTCGTTCTCGTCATAAGCAGCCCAGTATGTACCGTCGAGGAATGAAGCGATCTTGCAGGAGTTAGCAGTCTGCTGCATAACATCAGCCATCTCGCCCGCATCGGAAGCCTCGGTGGGAGTGAGTACGATGGTGTCGTTGATTATGAGCAGATTGTTCTCGGTGTCGGGAGAGAAAGGCATCGCAGCTATGCAGTCGGTGAGCTCGGGGTCGCTGAAGATGTAGATGTTGGGATCGCCGTCGATAACGCCCCAATAGCCCTCGATAGAGCTGCCGTCGTCTGACATAAAGAGTATATCCTGATCGGAGAGCAGAAGAGCATATACGTTATAGTTGCTGTCCATACCGCACCAAATGGTGTTAGCGAAAGCCTCGGCGAGTACGGAGTCGGGAGCGGTCTGCTCGGCGGGAGCCTCGGGAGCTGCCTCCTGCTGTTCGGCAACTACGGACTTGGCTTTCTTGGCAGGCTGACCCTCCTCTGCTGCGGGAGCGGCTTCTTCTTCGCCGGCTTCTGTTGTCTCGGCAGCCGCTTCTTCGGCTGCGGGCTCGTCCTTTTCCTCTTCGGCTTTGGTCTCTTCCGCCTTGCTCTCCTCAGCGGCAGCGGCAGTCGTTGTGGTCGTCGCAGCGCTGTCGGAAGCAGAGCTCGCATCGCCGCTTCCGCCGCAGGCTGTAAAGCCCGTCATTGCAGCAAGTACCAGACTTAATACGATAGCTGTTCTCTTGAGTTTGTTCATGATAGATACCTCCAAATAATGTAACTCACGGAATGTTCACATTGATCCCGTCGCGGTAAAAGGCGTTTCCCGAACACCCTCCGCGTTTGTTTTTCTTCGATGATCTGATTATAATTCAGGTACGAAAAAAAGTCAATCATTTTTGCGTGAGTGTCGTTTTTTTTGCGTGAGTGTCGGTTTTCAGACCTTATGAAGCAATAAAGGCAGATCTTGTTCAGCGTGTAATCCCCCGTGAAGAAATATGTTTTGCAGGAGATGCCAAAACAGACAAGTCACGAGCCGAGATGGTTGAGCAGCTTAGTAAGGGTGAAAAGCGTTTTATTCTTGCAAGTACATCATACTAATCCCTAAAAGAACAGCAGACAAATCTCGGCACTGACGGCTCATCACTCTTCGTCAAGCTCCCTTGCAGGGCGACAGCCCAACTGCGGTCGCTTTCCTTGATTGCTGAGCCGTCAGCACCAATCTTTGTCTACTAACCTTTTAGGAATTAGTATTAGCATATGGAACGAAAAGCACGGAATAGCCGAAAAGCCTGTCGAATATTATTCCGTAAAGCATATCAAGGGTGAAAAATATGCAATAGTAACGATAGGTGCTGACGGAACTGCCGATACCGTGAAAAATGATATGAGCAAAGAACAGGCTGCAAAAGCAATGAATGAAATATATAACAGTAAGTCCGTAAATAAAGATAATGTCCGCATTGTATCTCCCGAAGAATTTGATAAAATGACGGTCAGGCTGTTCCGGAATCAGACAAAGGATGAACGTGATCCCGAAAAGCTGTTCAAGATTCTTCCGAATCCTCAGAAAAATATGCCCGAAACTCTTTCGCATTATGTTCAGGAATATAAGCTTGAAGGTGACAAATACAAGCCTGTCGGGATCGCAAAGTAATGCTGTATAATAAAACTTGACACAACCCCCACAACCAGAGTGTAATAAAATATGGTTATCCCTTTCCCTCACCAACCCCCCACATCATAGTCAAACCGCCCAAAACCGCCAAATTACGGCAAAAAATTTCTAATTGTCCCGATTTCGGCACACTGCTTGTGGTATAATATAAGTAAGGAATAACGCCACAGGAGGAAAAATCGTTATGAGCCGCAGATTTCCACAGTCCCAAGTGACTGTTATTGACCTGTTTGACAGGTTTAGCGACGAGAAAGTGTGCCGTGAATTTTTGTTCGATGTCAGATTTGCCAAAGGATTTGCCTGCCCGTATTGCGGCG
>CACZJT010000102.1 GCA_902781565.1 uncultured Ruminococcus sp. | reverse complement strand
AAGGGCTCCTCGCCCTTAGGAATCCTCGCCAGCGTCGCGCCGCTGGACCCGCGATATGTCGTTATCACAACTTTGCGATAAACCCACAAATTATGATTTACCATTATTATTCAGAAGAAGGTCACATTTATGATCGACACACTTTACGGAAGTATGTCCGATGGCGCTATCGGCGTTTTCGATTCGGGCGTGGGCGGACTTACCTGCGTTCGTGAACTTATTCGCCTTATGCCCCACGAGGATATCATATACCTCGGCGATACCGCCCGCGTTCCTTACGGAACTCGCAGCCGCGATACTATCGCCCGCTACGCCGCACAGGATATCGCTTTTATGGAAAAACACCGCGTAAAACTGCTCCTCGTTGCCTGCGGAACGGTGTCCTCCGTCATGCAGAGCGAGAGGATATTCGATGGCTCCAAGATAGACTGCTACAGCGGCGTTATCATACCAGCCGCAGATGCTGCCTGCGAAGCTACCCGCAATAAACGCATAGGCGTCATAGCTACCCCCGCAACTGTTCGCTCGGGCTGCTATGAATTCGAGATCAGCCGCCAGCGCCCCGACATAACCGTCTACAGCAGGGCCTGTCCCCTCCTTGTGCCACTCGCCGAGAACGGCTATACTTTCGTCGGCTGTGAACCTGCGGAATTCTTCGTGAGAGAATACCTCACGCCCCTAAAAGAAAAGGACATCGACACGCTGATACTCGGCTGCACCCACTACCCGCTCTTCGAGGAAGTCATTCAGCGCTTCATGGGCGACGGCGTAACGCTCGTGTCATCGAGCGCCGTTACAGCACAGCAGACCTTCGAGGCACTGAAAGCCCAGAAAGCACTCAAACCCGATAGCCACAAGGCGCAGATAGAGCTTTACTGCACCGACAGCGTGGAGCTTTTCAAGGAGAACGTCGCGCGTTTCGTCGGCGGTGATATCGACTGCGAGATCGCACGCTGCATACTGTGAGGGAGAACTATGAAAGCAAGACCCGTCAGATACCCCTATAAGATAAGACTCGTGAGCACCGTAGGCGGTGTGCCTTCGCCCGCAGAGTACGGCTGCGAATTCAGGCTGCTTGACGGCGGCTTTGAGGTCTCCTACAACGACCTTGCCACCAAGACCCGCAACGTTATCCGCGTGGGGAGCGTGGGACTAAACGGAGGCAACCGCGCCGAGATCGAGCGCTCGGGCGATTATTCGGGACTTATCATCGTTGAACCCGACGCGGACTCCATGAGCCGCTTCAATTCGCCATACGGCAGCACAGACATAAGCGTCCACGGCACAAAGGTCGAGTTCACCGTCGGCGAGGACAGCGCTTCCGCCGTGATCGGCTACAACTTCGGCGCAGGGGATAACCTCATGACCGCAGAACAGAGCTTCACTGTCGAAAAAGCATGATTTTAACACAAAGTTTACATTTACGTGTGAATTTCCTATTGACAATTGGCGGATGATATGATATAATATATTTCGTTGATTGATAAGGAAGTTTAGCTCAGCTGGAAGAGCATCTGCCTTACAAGCAGAGGGTCATAGGTTCGAGCCCTATAACTTCCACCAACAAATCGCTCCTCGCAATAGTGGGGGGCTTTTTATTTTGCCTTGACTTTTTCGGAGAGCTGTGGTATAATAATGATAAAGAAGCACTTGACAGATACAGACACCAAAAGGAGCTGATCTCAATGATGACAGCCGTAGGCGGATATTTTAACGGAACACAAATCGTACCCGATGAGGATCTCTGTCTGCACGAGGGACAGCGCGTGATAATCACAGTCCTTGACCTGCCCGACGCGGATACCGAAAATCTCGAACGAAAGATGTTTTTAGCCGAACTCGAACGGAAGCTCGCTCATTCCGCACAGCAGGCGGCGAACGGACAGGTGCTTGACGGTGATGAAGCACTTGAAAGATTATCGGAGGAATTCGGGCTGTAATGTTTAAACTGATCTTTACCGAAGATTTTAACAACGATCTTCATGATATCTTCATATATATATCCGAAAATCTTTCAAACTTGAGCTCCGCGAAAAAACTCATGAGAAAGATCCGCGATTCGATCAAGTATCTGAAAAGTTTTCCGTTTTCATGCCCCATTTGCGAAAATCAGAATGGACAGAACGAACGCCGCAAACTCACGGTCGGCAATTATATAATACTGTACGAAGTGAATGAGCAGACCAAGACCGTTATACTTCTGAACTGCGTTTATGCTCGCACCGATTATATCAACATAATATAAAAAGACCGTATCACAAACGATACGGTCTTTTCGTTATCTCATTTTATTTGCTTACTCGCAGACCTTTACCGCAAGCTCGCTTCCCGATGTGAATGCAAGCTCCTTGACGGCACAGGTCGCCTTGATGTCGGCAACGGCGTCCTCGGGGAGCTGTACGCCCTCGGGGAGAGTTACCTCCGCCCTCGCGATCTCCTCCTTCAGAGAGAGCTTGCGCTCAGACTTCCAGCCGCGGAGCCGGGAGATGATCTCAACTGCCGTGTCTGCATTCTTGAGCGGGTGCTCGCTGTCAAAGCTCTCGGTCACGATAGGCTTGATCTCGGAAACGTGTACCGAAACGGCGTCCTCCTGCGCGGCGAAGTATCCCTGATATATCTCCTCGGTAACATGAGGAATGTATATCGCAAAGCACTTTATCATGCCGAGCAGCGTATGATAAGCCGCATACAGACCCGACTTTCTCGCGTTCTCGCCGTAGATCTCGGGCTTGTAGACGCGGTTCTTGATGATCTCGATGTAATCGTCGCAGTAGCTCCAGAAGAACTTCTCCAGCTCGCCTATCGCAAGTCCGATCTCGTACTTTTCGAGGTTGTTCTCGAAGCGGCGGAGCATATCGTTGAAGCTCGCGATTATCCACTTGTCCATGAACAGCAGTTCGGGCTTTTCGTCCTTGTTAAAGGGATCCAGCATAACAGCGCTTCCGTCGTCTGCCTTCTTCTCAAAGCCTTCAAGCTGCATGATGACGAACTTCGCCACGTTCCAGATCTTGTTTATCAGCTTGCCCGCGTTCTTGAACTCCTCCTCGCTGAACACTATATCCATGCCGAGGGAGCCCGAGGACGTCCAGAGCCTTACGGCGTCGGCGGAGAACTGCTCTATCAGGTCGGCAGGCTCCATGGAAGCGTTGGACTTCTTCTTGGATATCTTCTCGCCCTTGGAAGCCATGACGTGACCCGAGATCATTACATCGTTCCACGGAATGTCATCGGTGTGGTACAGGCTCTTGACTATCGTATAGAAATCCCATGTGCGGATTATGTCATGTGCGTTGGGGCGAACGCTCATGGGGGTCATGTTCTTTCTGAACTTCTCATCATCGTACCAGTCAAGGTTGATGAGCGGAGTTACCGACGAGGTAGCCCATGTATCCATGATATCTTTTTCGGGGATAAATTCGGTGCAGCCGCACTCGCAGGGAGTTTTGGGCTGAGAGGTCAGCGGATTTACGGGCAGGTCGGCAATATCCGCCACCTTGACAGCGCCGCAGTCCTTGCAGTACCATACGGGGAAGGGCACGCCGAAGTATCTCTGACGGGAAATGCACCAGTCCCATTCGAGGTTCTCTACCCAGTTGCGGTATCTGCCCTTCATATGGGCGGGGTACCACTTGATCTTGTCGCCCGCGTCGAGGTACTTCTGCTTGTTGGAGAGAATGTCTATGAACCACTGCTTCTTGATGGTGATCTCCATGGGAGTACCGCAGCGCTCGTGGGTCGCAACATTGTGGGCGATCTTCTCCTGCTTTATCATGTGACCCTGCTCTTTGAGGTCCTCTATCATAGCCTTGCGTGCGTCAAGGATAGGCATACCCGCGTACTTGCCGCAGATAGCGCTCATGGTGCCGTCCTGCAAGATAGCTTCCTTAAAGGTCAGCTTATGCTTCTTGAACCATTCGAGGTCGGTGAGGTCGCCGAAGGTACAGCACATAACGACGCCCGAACCCTTGCCAAGCTCTACCTTTTCGTCTTCGAGCACGGGTACGGTGAAATCGAACAGCGGCACTCTTATGCGCTTGCCCAGCAGGTGCTTGTTCTTTTCGTCCTCGGGGTGGATAAATATGCACTGACACGCCGCCAGCAATTCGGGACGGGTGGTGGCTATCTCAACGAAGTTGTCGCCCTCGCCCTCGATGTAGAAACGCAGATAGTTGAACAGGGAGGGTATCTCTTTCGTTTCAAGCTCTGCCTGGGCGATAGCGGTGCGGCACTCGGTACACCAGAGAGCGGGAGCCTCCGAGAAGTACACGCGCTTTTTGTTGTAGAGGTCGATAAATGACTTCTGCGAGGTTATCTGCGCCTTGGGGCTGATAGTGGAATACTCATGACCCCAGTCGCAGCTGAATCCTGCCGAGATGAACAGCTTCTTGAACTGCTTTTCGAGCTCCTTGGTCTGTTCAAGGCAAAGCTCGGTGAAATGCTCGCGGGTGGTCTGATGAGCCTTTATGCCGTTGGTCTTTTCCACAAGGCGCTCGGTAGGCAGACCGTTATCGTCGAAGCCGAAGGGATAGAACACGTTGAAGCCCTTCATGCGCTTATAGCGAGCCATTATCTCCGCCTGCGAGTAGGAGAAGATATGACCTATGTGTATCTTGCCGTTGACCGTCGGGGGCGGCGTGTCTATCGAATAGACGGGCTTATCGGAGTTTTCGTCGAATTTGTAGATACCCTTTTCCTGCCAGAACTCCTGCCACTTAGGCTCGGACTCCTTGGCTTTGTATTTCTTTTCCAGCATTTTACTATTCCTCCCTGATCGCTGTGGGGTGAGTATAAACCTAACTAAGTTATTATATCACAAAATTCCCTCTATGTCAATATACGGCAAATGAATTTTTACGAACAAAAGCCCCCGAGGGCGGGGGCTTCATAATATCAGAATCTTAGGTCACTGTGAGTACCCGTTCGGTAAGCCAACAACGTCACACGGTCGCTTTTTACGGTGTACACCAACAGCCAATCGGGCTGCACATGACACTCCCGATAGCCCTTATAGTTGCCTTTCAACGGGTGGTCGTGAAATTTCGGTTCAAGCTGTTCTTCCCTGCGCAGGGTCATAAGAACATTATCCAAAAGGGAAATATCCAATCCCCTTTTTTCGCAAGAGCAATATCCTTTTTAAACTGCTTTGAAAACTCGATATCAAGCATCGTCGTCCTCCGAGTTTACCGCAGCCCAAAAATCCTCCATACTGCTGAACGGTCCCAACAGACCTATCCCTTTCTCGGCGTCCTCAATAGCCTTTATTGTTTCCGCATTAAGAGGGACTTGCTCATAATGCGGTTCTTCATCATAAGCCGCGCGTTCAAAAAGCTCCTGTACCATCTCATTTGCAGTCTTGCCCCTGAAATTGAACAATGCAAGTGCGTGTGCATAAATATCATCATCAATGTGAACATTTACTACTGCCATACCACCAGCCCCTTTCTGTATTTCGTTTCTATATATAGTATACCACATTTCCCCCCGCAAGTCAACCGAAGAACCCGAAGCGCTCCATCGCGTTGTAAACGCCGTCGGCGGTGATGTCGTCGGTCACGAAGTCGGCGTGGGGCTTTAGCTTTTCGCCGTTGCCCATGCAGATGAACGTCCCGACGTGACCCTTCATCGGCAGGTCGTTGAGACTGTCCCCCAGCGAATACGCCTGCGCCTTGTCGATCCCGTAACGCGCCAGCACTCGGTCAATGCCCGTGCCCTTGCTGAACCCGCAGGGCACCATCTCCGCGAAGCCGTACCCGCGGTCGATGTAGTCGAACTTCCCCGCGATACCCCGCCTGAAGCCCTCCATGTCGCTCTTTTCATCGTAGCAGATAACGAACTTGTCGAAGCCGAAATCGGGGTCGTCGGTGGTGCGGTCGGTGTCCGCGCCGTTCACCACCATGAAGCCCGACTTTATCCCCACGACCATCGCGAGGTCGCGTGTGTTATTGTCGAAGAACACGCCGTCCCGCCGTTCGTACATGGGCGAGCAGTCGCACTCCCTCACAAGCCGCACGATGTCGGCGCAGGTCTCGGGGCTGACCGTGCGGTAGAACATATCCTCCCCCGCGATCTCGATATGCGTCCCGCAGCCCATAACGTAACCGTCAAATCCCAGCTCCCGAAGCTCGCCGCCGACTATGCAGGCGGGTCTTCCCGTGCAGATGTACAGCAGGTTCCCCGCCGCTTTCGCAAGCTCCAGCGCCCTCAGAGCACTCCCCGGGATATGCTGTGTACCGTCCACCACAAGGGTGCCGTCTATGTCAAAGAACATTATCTTCTTCATTTTTGATTTCCTTTCACTAACTTAACCAGCGGCACCCATTCGTCCTCGATCATCTTCTCCCCCGTCAGCTCGAAGCCGTGGCGTCTGTAGAAGGCTATGCCGCGGGTGTTGTATTCGAGAGCCCAAAGCTCATCACAGCCCTTTTCTACGGCAAATTCGAGCAGCTCTCCGCCGATACCGCCGCTCTGGAACTGCGGCTCTACGTATAGCTTCAATATCTCCCTGCCCGAAATGCGTATCATGCCCTTGACCACGCCGTCATCGTAGACATATGTTTCCGCAAGCGCCCGAGAGCCTTCCGCATACTCCGCGGCGGTGTCAAGGACATTCAGCTCCCCGAAGTAGAACGGGTCGTTGCGGAAAAAGGGATAGAAATTCATGCGGTAGTTAATGACGATGAGCTCCGCTATCCGCGAAGCGTCAGCCGCGGAAGCCTGCCTGATCTGTTCCATAGCGCCCTCCTCAAAGGCTCATAAAACGGGCTTCGCGACGCTCGAAATACGCGGTGTACTTAAAGCCGCATTCCCGCGCAAGCTCCGCGCCCTCGTCTATGCCCTTTGCGATGTCGGCGGCGCAGTGAGCGTCCGAACCGAGGGTCAGTATCTCGCCGCCGCATTCGCGATACAGCTTCACATACTCGCGGTCGGGCAGAAGCCTGCCATAGCGCTGGCGAAGCCCCGATGTGTTGATCTCTATGCCCTTTCCTCGCCCTATGAGTCTTCGGAATATCTCACGTATCTGCTCATAAAAGCGGCTCATGTCGAGTTCTATGCCGCACTCCCCCGTGATGTAGCGCAGGGGGTAAGTGAGGTGTCCCAGCACGTCGAAGTCGGCGCGTGTACACATCTCGCATATCTGCGTGAAATAATCGGACATCAGCGCGTAAATCTCGCCGATGTCCATACTTCCGTAATCAAGCCAATAAAAATCGTCCCGCCCCGCGTTCATGTGGTGCGAGCCGATGATGAGATCGAGTTCGCGCATAGCGCATATCTCCGCCGCCGCGACGGGATTTTGAAGCGGCTGACCGAGTTCTATTCCGCACAGCAGGAACGGGTATTTCTCTTTGAGCGCCGAGACTGTCTTAATGCTTGCCCGCGCGTAATCCCTCACGCCGTACATCTCGCGGTCTACGGTCAAAGCGCGTGCGTTCTCCCGCTCCCACTCATCGGCGGGGAGCCAGAAGTTACAGTCGCAGTGATCGGTCAGCGCATAGGCAGAGAGCCCCAGTTCTTTTGCGCGTTCGCACATAAGCTCCGCGCCGTCCTTGGCATCGGGCGAAAAAGAGCTGTGAGAATGTAAGTCAAGTAAGTTTTCCATATATCTCCTTTTGAAAATCATAATTTGTGGGTTTATCGCAAAGTTGTGATAACGACATATCGCGGGTCCAGCGGCGCGACGCTGGCGAGGATTCCTAAGGGCGAGGAGCCCT
>CACZJT010000101.1 GCA_902781565.1 uncultured Ruminococcus sp. | reverse complement strand
AGAGCTTTCGCACGATGTAACAGCGGCTCAGAGGAAAAAAGACCGCGCCCCGATAGTGCAAAAAAGTCCGCGGGAAATAGACATATCCGTCAGTGAAAACACCGACTGCAAACGTGTACCGGCTTATCTTTCAGGGACACGAGGGCTTGATTACAATATGGTCGCGGAGCTTGTCAAAAAAGGTATGATATAATAAAAGTGAGCTCAGGAGAAAAAATGTTTCGAGAAATGACAAAAAGTGACGGTGCTGAAATGCAGACATAGAAACAGCGGGTACATTATTCGATTATATTCCCTATTGGGAAAATGGATCAGGAACAGAATGACGATTATGTTCCTAAATACCCGCTGTTTTTCACACATTGGATAGGTACATTTTGATGATTTTGTACCTAACCCAACAAGGAGAGGATTCCGATGTAAAGGTACCAGCCCATACGGGCTAAATGTAAAATAATGGATATATTGAGTATATGGTAGAAATTAGCTATAACTAGCGAGTCATAGATTTTGTACGTACAAAATCCCCGCTGTTCCGCCCAACGTGCGTCGGACGGCGCAGGGCTGTCTGCCGTCACCCCGCGAACAGCGGCACGCCCAGAGAGCCCAAACCCCTGAAACCGAAGGAGGAACGCCTATTGAAGAGCGAAGTTCAAAATCAGAAAAAGAAGTACACCCGTAAAGGAAAGAGAAAAGAAGTTCTGTTCAAGGACGATGAATGGGAGGTTGTAAAACGGAGCGCGGAGCGCATGGGACTTGATACGTCGAAGTACATTGTGATGATGTCGCTGAACGGAAATCGTGTACAGAATGATGTTTCAGAACTCGCGGAGCTGTCCCGGCAGTTGAGCCGAATAGGAAACAATATTAACCAACTGTCCCGCAAGGCAAACGAACTGAACTACATTTACGCGAGCGACTATGAGATGATGAAAGGAGATTACCAGCGCCTGTGCCTTACATTAAATCGCGCGATATTCATGTTACGCCGAACCGCAGCCTGAACTATATCTGCGACCCGAAGAAAACGCAAGGAGGTCTGAACATCGTCTCACTGAACTGTATGCCGGACCCGCGGAACGCCTACGAGGAAATGAAGCGCATATATGAATACTACTCGCGGCACAAGTTCAATGAACCCAAGCCGAAAGAGGGCAAGGCGCGGGTGAAGCTGATTCACTATATCCAATCGTTTGACCCGAAGGACAACGTGAGCATTGACACCGCCCAGCAGATCGCGCTCGATACCGTTCGGGAGATGTTCGGCGAGAACGCCCAAGCTGTAATCGCTACCCATGACGATACGGGGAAGGTACATAACCACATCATGCTCAACGTATTCGACCTCACGGGCAGGCGCTTTCACTCCTGCAAGGAATCTCTGAAAAAGATCAAAGATGTATCCGACAAGGTGTGCAAGCGGCACGGACTCAAACCATTCAATAGGGAGAACCATGTACGCCAACCGGTAATTAGCGGTCATCATGAGTGGGTCAACCTTAAACATGGAACTTCATGGAAACAGCAAATTTGTGAACGCATTGACGAGCTGATAACCGTTGCCGACAGCTTTGATGACTTGCGTCAGCGCATGGAGCAGGAAGGTTTCACGTTCAAGGACGGAAAGTATATTTGTGTCAAGGCTCCCGGTCAGCAGAAGAACGTCAGGCTGAAAACGCTGGGCGATAATTACACGCCCGAACGGATAAACAAGCGTATCGCAGAACAAAAGCAAAAGTCCCTCGCAAGTTTTGTGGAGCCGTTCTACACGATAACCACTCAAATTAGAATCAAGGCAGGCGCATACAAAAACACTTCGCCTACTAACCTTTTAGGAATTAGTATAAAAAGACCCGAAGCGGCTGCACACCGTTTCGGGTCTGTCTTTTCGTAAAGGGATATCAGCTGTTCCCGCCGCTCGTAACGGTGATACCGCCCGCCGCGTTCTCGGCTTCCTTCTTCTTTCTCGCTTCGATAAGGGTGTTCTTGATGCTCGCGAGCATTTCCTTGGTGTAGGGAAGATTGGTGGAAGCGGGGTTGATAACGAAGCCCGCAACATTCGGGGTCTGCTCGGTGAGGGTGGCTATGTCGGCGAACTTCATGTTTACCGCCTGGAAGCCGTCCTTGTTCTCGATCTTCTTAAACTCCTCAACATCGGTGAATACGGGGAAGAAAGTGCCGTTGGTCTTATGCTTTACCAGCATGAAGCGTGCCTGGGGCTTCTCCTCGAATTTCAGGTGGTTACTGCTGTCCTGAACGAGCTGGGTGTTCTTGTTGATTATCGCGGGAACGATAAAGGTGCAGCGGAGGGTGACGTTTATGACCTTGCTGTTAGCAAGATTGATAGCCTGCTTGGTCTCCGCGCTGCTGTTCTCTCTGTCTGCCTGATAAGCCGCTCTCATTTCCTTTACTGCTTCGAGAAGCTCATCGTTTCTGATGGGGTCTGCCATGATACTCTACTCCTTTTATTTATTATTGTTCATTTATCTTCTTCAAGATTTTTTTCGATTATGAATTTCGGACGCGCCTTCGTTTCGAGATATATCTTCCCGATGTACTCCCCGATGACGCCTATCGCCAGCAGCTGCAAGCCGCCCAGCGCCCATACCGATACCACCGTGGTCGTCCAGCCCGCGACGGTGTGTCCGCTGAAATGCACCACGAGGAAGTATATCAGCATGATTATCGACACGAAGAATATGAAGAATCCCAGCCCCGTAATGAAGCGTATGGGCTTTATGGAAAGGGAGGTTATGCCCTCCACCGCGAAGGATATCATCTTTTTGAGGGGGTACTTCGATTCCCCCGCCTGCCTTGCGGCGCGTTCGTAGGTGACTATATCCGACTTGAAGCCCACCATAGGCACTATGCCCCGCAGGAACAGGTTGACCTCCTTAAACTCCGACAGCGCTTCGACGGCGCGCCTGCTCATCATGCGGTAATCGGCGTGGTTGTAGGTTATCTCCACCCCAAGTGCCGCAAGTGTCTTGTAGTATGTCTGAGCCGTCCACCTCTTGAATCCCGTATCGGTCTCCCGCGAGGAGCGCACTCCGTAGACTATCTCGCAGCCCTCGGCGCGTTTGTCGAGGAAGCCGTCTATGGCGTTGATGTCGTCCTGCAAGTCGGCGTCCATTGAGACTATGATATCCGCGTAGTCCTTTGCGGTCATGAGCCCCGCCAGAAGCGCATTCTGATGACCCTTGTTCCGCGAGAGCTTCACGCCCGTGAAAAGCTCACAGCTCTCGTGGAGCTGCTCTATTATCTCCCACGTCCTGTCCTTAGAGCCGTCATCAACGAGCATGACCCTGCTTTTAGGCGAGATACGCTTTGCCACTATAAGCTCGTCCATCTTGGTGATGAGAGCCTTTGCGGTTATCGGCAGCATCTCCTCCTCGTTATAGCAGGGAATGACGATGTACATTACCTCCATTATTATCCTTTTCTCCTGTCCTGCCCTTTCAATTCGGAATTATGGATTCGGAATTGAAGGTGTCCGCTGCGCGGACGTTATTATATTTTTCGGCTCTCGCTTTGCGATACGCCTTATCTGTGGTCATCCACGTCACTTTATCCCGAAAAGACGTTTTGCGTTCTCGTTCGTTATCTTAACAAGCTCCGCCGCAGGTATCCCCGAGAGCCTTTCGGCTTCGAGGGCGACATAGGCTATCATATCGCTCTCGCAGCGGCAGCCTCTGAACGGCGGCGGCGCCATATAGGGCGCGTCGGTCTCGAAAAGCAGCCTGTCCGTCGGGACGGCGGCAAAAGCCCGCTTCGCCTTTTTCGCGTTCTTGAATGTCAGCGCTCCGGTAAAGCCGATGTACAGCCCTATATCAAGCAGTTCCCGCGCTGTCTCGGCAGAGCCGCTGAAGCAATGGCACACGCCCCTCGGGCGGTGCTTTCTGCACAGCGCAACGAAATCCTCGGTGGCGTCGCGGCAGTGCATTATAACAGGCAGCCCCAGCTCGTTCGCAAGCATGAGCTGTCTCTCGAAAAGCTCTGTCTGGGAGGCTCGTATCTCGGGGAGATCGCTGCCCTCATAATGGTAGTCGAGCCCTATCTCCCCTATAGCTCTTACCTTATCATGCTCTGCAAGCTCCCGCAGGGTATCGGCATACCCCTCGGGCAGACCCTCGCGGTAGATACCGTACTCGCCGTCAAAGACCTCGGGGTGTATACCCACGGAGGTGTAGTATCTTTCATAGCGTCCCGCCGCCGAAATGCCGTACTCCGCCGACGCAAGGTCGGTACAGGCGTGCATGAGGTATTCGACGGGCGAGCCCTCGGAAAAGAGCCTTGTGAGCACGTCCTCACGGTCGGGGTCGAAGGCATGGTCGTCATAGTGACAGTGGGAATCAAAGATACCGCACAGCCCCGTTTCGCCGCGAATGCCCGATACATCGGCTGTCTTAAACTCCATAGGCGCACTCCCTTTTTCATATGCACGCTTTTCGTTACGTACATTCTATTATACCACGTAATTCGCGGTTTGTAAAGACCTTTTTTCAAAATTTACAAATATTGATACATTTTTTCGTACCGATGTATACCATAAATTAGCAGGTTCAAACATTCATTCTGTGTTTTTGGCTATTTTTCACAAATTTCCCTTTTTTGCCGCATGAATTTCCCGCAAAGTATAGACAAAGAAAAAAATATGTGTTATAATAGGAACAATGGGTATCTGCTGTCGGAAACGGCGGCAGGTCGTACTAAACAGGGAATGCTTTCCCCGGGAAAGGAACGTTTTACATCAATGCTGCACGAGAAATCCTGCGGTGGGATAGTCTACAGAAAGTACCACGGTAATACCGAAATACTTCTTATCAAGCACATCAACAGCGGTCACTGGTCGTTTCCGAAAGGTCACGTCGAGCGGGGCGAAACGGAAGTCGAGACCGCAATGCGCGAGATCAAGGAGGAAACGGGCATAGATGTGCTGATAGACCCCACCTTCAGAGAGCTTGTGACGTACAGCCCCAAAAAAGATACGCAGAAGGTGGTCGTTTATTTTATCGCAAGGGCGAAAAACGGCAGCCTTGTGCCGCAGGAAAACGAGATCGCAGAGGTGAAGTGGGTCGAGATAAACCTCGCCGCCGAGCTTCTTGCCTATGACAACGACCGCTGTATCGTCAATAAGGCGAAGCGTTTTATCCGCTGATACGTCATCGTAAGAGACCGCCGTAAAGGGCGGTTTTTTGCTTTTGTTCATAAAAGGTTTATTTTGAGGTTGTAAAATAATAATCAATGCGCCCCCTTGTGATGATATAATTATGGTGTATAGTTTTTTGAGCGGCGGAGGCATTTATGCTCGATATGTACAGAAACGGCGGCAGAGCCGAGAACGGTCTCTGGCTCAGGGAGACCTCGGAGGGGACGGCGGTCTGCGGACTTGCGGACGGTTTCGAGCCCGAAGAGCTCATTATCCCCGTGGGGGCGGTGAGGATAATGCCCCGCGCTTTCGAGGGCTGCGGGAGCATAAAGAAAGCCGTCATAGCCGATAGTGTGAGAGCCGTCGGAGAACGCGCTTTCGCGGAGTGCGGCGCTCTCAAAGAGATACATCTTAAACGGGGGCTGTACATCGGGGAAACGGTCTTTGCGGACTGTCCGAACATACAGATGCTCCTGTACACCGATATGTCGAAATATCTGGATATTGAGCTTTCGCCGTGGAGCAATTACAGCGTGTCCTTCATCACCTTCCTCGACACTTCCCCGACGAAAGAACAGGTCGCGGAGTTTGAAGAACGGCTGTTCGCGCGGTCGGCGCCGCTTGCGGCTAAGTTCTGCTGCGATATATATTGGTACGACGCCACCTTCGGCTGCAAGCCCGCTGCGGAGGTACTTCGTGAGCTGACGGATAAAAGGATCTGGGCGGCAGTGCTTATGGACCTTCCCGAAAAGGTCGATAGGCTGTTAAAACGCGGAGCGCCCGAGGTGAATGCGGACGTTCTCGACCGCTTCATAAATATCAGCATAGCAAACGGTCGGCGGGAGATGTATATAGTCCTCATCGAACACAAGAAGCAGATAAACGGCTACTCCGACGGGGACAGACTGAAGCTGTGATATGAAAATATGAAAAGGTGAAAATATGTCATTTATTAATGCGGCGAGGTCGGCGCTCTGCGCTCTGACGGCTGCCGCACTGGTCTCCTGCGGGGCGGGCGCGAATGCCGCTTCCTTCCGCAAGGAAACGAGCGATACCGAAAGGGTCATGGAGGCTTCGGTATCGGTGAGCGCGGAGGAGGTCTCCGTGCCTGCGGACAGCAGCTCCGAAGCGGAGGAAAGCAGTTCCTCGGAGGACACATCGTCCGAAAGCGCCGCGGAGGACAGCTCTTCGGAAGCTCCCGCAGAGGAACAGCCCGCCGAGGAAAAGCCCAAAAAGACGGTAAAGCTCGACAAGACGCTTCTCGAAAGCCGCAGCTTCACGGCGGAGGACTTCCCGAAAAAGGTCTGCTCAAATAAAAAGCTGGGAAAGGCGCTCGACAAGATAGACGATATCTGCGGCGAGTACGGTGGGAACATATCGTTCGCCTATCTCTGCGCGGATACGGGGACTTCCGTGTGGTACAACGCCGACAGGCTCTACGGGAGCTGTTCGACGGTCAAGGCGCCCTACTGCGAATACCTGCTCGAAAGCGGTATAAATCTGAAAGAAAAACTCACGGTGAACGAGCTCTGGGACAGGGACGCGGGCACCGTCGCGGACGCGGGTCTCGGCAAGACCTACACCGCAAAGGAGCTTATCAGGCTTGCGATAACAGAATCTGACAACAGCGCGTACCTGACGCTTGTGAACAGGTACGGCAGAGAGGGCTTCAACGAGCAGAGCGCTTCCCTCGGGGTGCAGTATAAGCTCTGGGACGGGTACATCTTCACCGAATGCTCCGCCCGCGACCTGTTGAAGCAGTACGCCCACATCTTCGAGCAGGGATTTGCGGACGGTCGGGTGGAATGGCTCACAAAGCTCATGCAAAAGACCGACTACGAAACGCAGATAACCGCACAGCTTGCGGACAAATACCCCGTTTCCCACAAGTACGGCACCGACCATGAGCAGGACTGCTATCACGACTGCGCCATATGCTACGCGGACACACCCTTCATTCTCGTGATAATGACCGAGCAGACCCCCGAGACCGAGGAGAGCGACAAGGTATTCCGACGGCTTGCGAAGCAGTTCGACCTGCTGAACGAGCAGCTATATGTCAAGGGTAAGTGACATGACGATCGACAAGATATATTTTGATATGGACGGAGTGCTTGCGGATTTCGACCGCTTCGTGACCGAGCACTGCGGCATGACCCTCACCCCCGAGGGCTGGCAGCCGGGCGGCAGAGCCGAAATGTGGCGCAGGGCGCGGGCTGTACCGCACTTCTACGACAGGCTCGAACCGATCGAGGGCGCTTTGGAGCTGTTCCGCAGGGTACGCGGCGCTTACGGAGAGCGCTGTGAGATACTCACGGGCATACCCGAGCCCGAGCTGGGGCTCGACACCGCCGCCGATGACAAAAGGGCGTGGGTGAAACGCCTGCTCTCCGACAAGATCAAGGTCAACACCGTCTACAGGGGCGGAAAGACACCCTTCTGCAAGGGCGCGGGCTGCATACTCATAGACGATTTCACCGAGAACACAGACCCGTGGACAGCCGCGGGCGGAACTGCCGTACTTTTCAAAAGCGCCGCACAGACCCTCCGAGAGCTTGAAGGGCTCGGTGTGCTGTAGGCGATTCGGAATCCGTAATGCCGAATGCGGAATTGACGGCTTATATCAAAACTATTTGCGGTCGCCGAAGGCAGACCGAGATCATCGCCGAAGGCGATACATTAAATTCCGAATTCATATACTGCCCTCTATTGCAAAGTACAACGAAGTTGTGCTTTGCAGGCTGCGCAGCAGCCGGCGTATAACGGAGCGCTTAGCGGCGCATAGCGCCGCCCGCCGTCAAAGACGGCGGATTGCAAATCGTTATTACGATTTGCAATAGCGCGTAGTATAATTCATAATTCCGAATTATTTTCAATAAGATTCCAAAACCGGGAGGTATAAAAATATGAACGACATCAAGGCATACGCCGTACACATGGGAGCCGCCAAGTGCGCCGTCGATCTGGGCGACGGGTCGGAGCGCGGGGAGTATGTAAATCAGGACTACATTCTCCACAAGCTCGGCAGACCTCACAGAGGTATCAGTCTTATGTACTGCTACTACCCGCTCGACAAGGAGTTCCCTCAGCGCGTTTCTGAAGCCTGCAAGGACATGGACGTTTCCTTTGCATGGGACTACCCCTACGATGATTACTTCACCTACAAGGGCGGTCTCATCGGCGACAGGGAGGGCGAGCCTTTCAATTATATGCGCGACGTCCGCCGCCACGGTCAGGAAGTCGTTCTGACCCTTACCATAGACCCGAACGTCACCGACGATCACCTTATCGCCATAGCAAAAGACCTGCGCCCCTTCGGGAGGATGCTCCTCAGAATAAACCACGAGGCTACGGGCAACTGGTTCAGCTTCACAAAGCGCGTGGGCGGCGATTACTCGAAGCTCGGCGACTTCTACTGCCGCTTCCATAATATCCTGAAGGAGTACGCGCCGAACGTAAAGACCATACTCTGCGCCTGCGAGATAAACGACAATTCGGGCAAGCTGGTCATGGAGGAACAGTTCCTCGAAGCCTTCAAGACCACCGATGTATGGAGCATAGACAAGTATTTCGCCCTGCACTGGGGCTGGCCCTACGACGTTGCGGAGCGCAACAAGGGCGGCAATACCCCCTCCGAGACTTCCCATTCCCGCTCGAAGATCAAGGACGTCTACGATATCACCAAGCGCACCTACAAGCGCCTTACCGAGATAAACGGCGGCGTGGAAAAGCCTATGGTCATGAGCGAGCTCAACGCCGACGGCGATGTTACGGGACCCTACGATCAGGCGGCTATGGTCAAGGAATTCTGCGATATGCTCAAAGCCGATCCCGACGAGGGCTGGTTCAACGCCTTTACTATGTACCAGTTCCGCGACCGCGGCAGGCTGGGGCTTGAAATAGAGGATCCCAACTACTCCGACTGCGGTATCGAACAGCCGCTCATGGGGGTGTATAAAGATATTATCCACGACGACTTCTTCAAGCCCTCCATGACACGCGGCGAGGAATTACAGTTCCCCGTGAAGCTCCGCTGGGGCGGCAGCGAGGACGCGGAGGGCATAGAGATACCCCTGCACTTCGACGGCAACCCCCACTTCTGCGAGGTGAACTTCGACGACGACTCGAACCTCATGATGGAGATAAACGGCAAGTGGTTCTATAAGTCCCCCAAGGCTAAGACCATAGACCTCATGAGCGCATTCTTCGAGAAGCCCCTTGAGGGCGCCGCAGACCTCACGCTGCGTATCTTCGCACCTCCCGCAAGCGGCGAGAACGACCTCTCCCTCGAGGACGGACTGCTCAACAGCTACTCGACCATAGAAAAACTGCCCGATATCAGAGTAAGGTTCGAGCCCGTGGAGCTGTAAAATGGGTAAGAAACTCTCATTTCAAGAACTCAACACTCTTTTTGACCAAAAGACCAAAGAACTTAATCTGACGAATATTATAGTCCCGTTCATATTCTACACGGTGTTCTTCCTGCTTTACGAGCTGTGCTACGCGGTCGCCGATTATATCATGATAAACGGCGAGGCGGACATACTGTGCATCGAGAGGACGTCTTTTCCTTTCTGCTTTATGACGGCGGGGCTGATATGCATATTCCCGAGAAAAGCCCAGCGGGTGGTCTTCCCGCTGACCTCGGTCTTCTGGCTGGTGTACGGCTTCGCACAGCTCACCGTTACCAGCTCGAACGGGAGCATGGTAAGGTTCGTGAACATCACCACGGGCAAGGACGCCGCAGGCTTCGCGGGGGCTGTACTGAAAGAGCTTCCGCTCCACATTTACGTTATCCACGGGGTATTCCTGCTGATAACGGTACTTGCGGTGATATTCCTGTACAGGGAAAGATTCTTCGACATGAAGAAGCTGAACAAGACCGCCGTAAGGATCGCGCTCGGGGCGCTGTCGGCAGCAATGCTGACCTCGGTGATACTGTATGTTCCGATCAAAGACCCGCTTTCCAACAGCTTCTACATCTATGATAATTTCCTCGACACCAACCACGTTTTCCTTCACCGCGACCTTTACGGCTACGCGGTGAAAGATATACAATGCTACGTTACCGCAAAGAAAAAAGCCGAGGAGAAAAAGGCTCTCATAACCGAGTATTTCGCGGACAGACCCGCCCACGAGGACAACGATATGACGGGCATCTTCAAGGACAAGAACCTGCTCGTGGTACAGCTGGAGAGCTTCGACAAAGACCTCATCACATCGGGTCACTGCTCAAAGCTCAAAGAGATATACGACAAGAGCATGGTCTTCGACAACTACTACGGTATGCGCTTCGGCTCGGAACCGACCATAGGCAACGAGATGGCTGTGAATACCGGATATTACGCCACCACCGACCTTGCCGCGGGAAGCGGGCTGAATGATATCGTTTTTCCCTATTCACTGTCGAAGATATTCCTTGCGAACTCATATTCCACGGATGTCTATCACTATAACGACCCGTCATTCTATCAAAGAGATTCGACCGAGCGTACTTTCGGCTATAACAAATACACCTACTTCAAAGATCTTACCGACCGCGAGGACGTTGTTTTTGAGGACGATCTCTGCATCGTGGAATGTGACGACATATATAATGCCATAGTTTCGGGCGGAAGGACTATGCATTACTTCATAGGCTTCTCCGCACATCCGCCGTATGTCATAACCGATCTGAACAGCAATGAGAGTTACGGTCCGGGAGCAAGGTATCTGAAGGTCAAAGAACGACACCCCGACTACGAGTTCGATCCCGACAACAAAATGGAGCTCTACAGGGCTTTCGCCCTGCTGGCGGACGATATGGCGGGGGCTCTCATAGACAGAATGGAAAAGGACGGCTCGATAAAGGATACGGTGATACTCTTCGTTTCCGACCACGCCTGCCTTGAAACCATGGAAAACACCACCGACGCTTCAAGTTACTTTGACACCCAGAAGATACCGTGCTTCATCTACGCCGACGGCATGGAGCCCATGACCATAGAAAAGACCTGCTCCAATATCGACCTTCTGCCCACGCTGGTGAATATGTTCGGGCTGGAATACGACAACGTATTCATCGGCAACGATATCTTTAACGACAGCACCGAAGGGCTCGCTTATCTGCCCTCTTTCAACTGGGTGACGGACAAGTGCAAATATATCAACGGCGCGGTGTACGAGAATTACACCGATGAGGAGATCGACGAAGAATACATCAAGCACATAAACGACCTCGTGCATATGCGCATAGAGATCAATAATCTGGTGCTGTACACCAACTATTTTGCCGACAACAGCGAATAGTCAAATAATGCTTGCCCTCTCTGAGAGGGGGCAAGTATATTATCGCCTTTTGCGATTTAGTAATTAAAATCGCAAAAACATATAATCATTGTCAACCATTAAATTCTGACAGAAAAGGAAGTATGTAAAATGAACAACATGGAATTCGTAAGAAAGCTGCCTATCCCCAAGGAGATCAAGGAACAGTTCCCGCTGTCCGACGACATCAAGGCTATCAAAGAACAGCGCGACAAGGAGATAGCCGACATCTTCACGGGGAAGTCGGACAGGTTCCTGCTCATCATAGGACCCTGCTCCGCCGACCGCGAGGACGCGGTGCTGGAGTACGTCAACAAGCTGGCGGGAGTGCAGGAGAAGGTCAAGGACAAGATACTCATTATCCCGCGTATCTACACCAACAAGCCCCGCACAACGGGCGAGGGCTACAAGGGCATGGTACACCAACCCGACCCCAGCAAGCAGGAGGATATGCTGGCGGGTCTTATCGCTATCCGTGAGATGCATCAGAGAGCCGTCAAGGAAACGGGGCTTACGTGTGCGGACGAGATGCTTTACCCCGAGAACCACCGTTATCTGAACGATCTGCTGGCGTATGTAGCGATAGGAGCGCGTTCGGTGGAGGATCAGCAGCACAGGCTGACGGCGAGCGGACTGAGCATACCCGTAGGCATGAAGAACCCCACGGGCGGCGACATAGGCGTTATGTTCAACTCGCTGATAGCGGCGCAGTCCCGCCACACCTTCCTCTACCGCGGCTGGGAGGTACACACGAAGGGCAATCCGCTGGCTCATGCGATACTGCGCGGATATGTGAACAAGCACGGCAACTCGCTCCCCAACTACCACTACGAGGATCTCATCGGCGTATACGAGATGTATCAGCAGAGAAATTTGCAGAATCCCGCGGTGATCGTTGACTGCAACCATGCGAATTCGGGCAAGAAGTTCGACCAGCAGCCGCGTATCGCCAAGGAGGTACTGCACAGCTGCCGTTATTCGGCTGACATCAAGGGCATGGTAAAGGGGCTGATGATAGAGAGTTACCTTGTTGACGGCGCACAGAAGATAGGCGAAGGCTGTTATGGAAAGTCGATCACAGACCCGTGTCTGGGCTGGGAGAAGAGTGAAAAGCTGATACTGGAGCTGGCAGACCTGCTGTAAAGCATAACTGGCGGAGCGGGATAATTCGGAATGCGGAATTCGGAATTCGGAATTGAAGGAGCGGCTGCGCCGCGTTTATGCGGACGCGGTTTCGCGAGCGAAACCGCTCCGCCGAAGCCGTAAAGCACAAAGAGCGAAAGCGCAAAATGACCGCAAGCACAAAAAAAGAAAGCGGCACACTGTAGCACAGACAGCGGGTCCAGCCGCGCGAGGCTGGCGAGGATTCCTAAGGGCGAGGAGCC
>CACZJT010000100.1 GCA_902781565.1 uncultured Ruminococcus sp. | reverse complement strand
GGTTCGTCTATATTATGCGGTATTACCATCCGTTTCCAAATGTTATTCCCCACTTAAAGGCAGATTGCTCACGTGTTACTCACCCGTCCGCCACTGATCGGGTCTCAAGCAAGCTTGAAACCGTCACCGTTCGACTTGCATGTGTTAAGCGTGCCGCCAGCGTTCGTCCTGAGCCAGGATCAAACTCTTAATAAAGTTGTATCCTAATCTCTTTTCAGAGTATTATGATCTCAGTTACGTTTCGGTTTTACCCGAATTACTGACTTCGCATTTTTTAGTCTTTACTTGACTTTTAATTACTTCTCTCAAAGCAATTTCCAAGGGTTTGTTTCGTTTAGCTGTTCAATTTTCAAGATGCTTGCACGAGCTTTCCTCGCACTCTTTAAGTTATGACCTTTCGATCTCTCACCTCAGCTTCGATTTTAGGTCGTCGCTCTCGGTGACTTATCTATTATATCATAACTTTCTTTGTTTGTCAAGCCTTCGTTTTGTAAACTTTTTGTGAATCTCCGTTCGTTTTAAGTTTATTTTCTGTAGCCGACACTTTTTATTTTATCACATCTCCAAGCTTTTGTCAACCACTCTTTTGTAAAAGATTTGTGAACTTCAACTTGCTTCTGTGATCCTGCTGTACGCTTGCTTGGACTGCTCCGTGAAAACCTATCGCTATTCTTAGCTTTCGGCTCTCATCTTTGCTTGCCCCTTGCGTTTGACAGCTTAATTATTATATCACCTTTCTCCACGCTTGTCAACTCTTTTTTCGCATTTTTTTGAGATTTGGTTGGTTGAACAGTTTATTCCTCAAACTCTTGCAAAATTTAGCACATTTTGATCTTTTGCATTTTCGCATCTTACATTATAAAATATAGCGTGGTTCAGCTACTCTGTCTTACTGTTATTTCGCTCTGACATTTCTTATACGTTTATTTATCGACACATCGTTATTCATTTGGTGCTTTTCTTACTTCCCGAGAATTTAATGACAATAGTTCTCTCATATCCTTATACCCGGTTCTGCTGCGATCTTTGTTATATGTAAAAAAATTGTTAAATGATTTGATAGTCTGCCTTCGCCCTCTTGACAATTTCTGCTTTATATTGTATAATGATTAAGCCGCGTGTTTTCGGGTCTTAAAGCCATGCCTTTTATCCGGTATGCTCCGAATGCAGCGAGTTTAGTTAAAGAGAGGTGTACAGAATGTACGCAGTAATCGAAACAGGCGGAAAGCAGTATCAGGTCAAGGTCGGCGACGAGATCTTCATCGAGAAGCTGGACGTGAACGCCGATGACACCGTTACCTTCGACAAGGTTCTTGTTGTAGGCGGCGAGGGTTCCATCAAGACCGGTGCTCCTTATGTTGACGGCGCTGCTGTTACCGCTAAGGTCATCAAGAACGGCAAGGGCAAGAAGATCCATGTCTTCACTTACAAGCCCAAGAAGGGCTGCAAGAGAGCTCTCGGTCACAGACAGCCTTACACTAAGGTAGCTATCGAAGCCATCAACGGCTAAGTCCATGATCTGTGCGGATTTCTTTCGCAGCGGCTCGACAGACAAACTGCTCGGGTTCGGCATTACGGGTCACGCAGGCTTCGCGGACGAGGGCTTTGACATCGTTTGCGCAAGCGTTTCTTCGGCTGTCATGCTGACTGCAAACACCGTTACCGAATGCTTCAAGCTGCACGCAAAGGTCATCGACAACGGAAACGAGATCTTACTGAAGCTGACGGAAGACCCCGAGGGTACAGGGGATAAGCTCATACTCGGGCTTCTCACTCATCTGTATCTGCTCGCGGAACAGTTTCCCGAAGCTGTAAAGGTAAGCGTCAACGAAAGATGACGGCTTACGGACATCACTTTTACGGAGGTGTAAATCAATGTTAGTTATTTCTATGCAGTATTTCGCTCATAAGAAAGGTATGGGTTCGACCAAGAACGGCAGAGATTCCGAGTCCAAGAGACTTGGCGTCAAGAGAGCCGACGGTCAGTTCGTTCTCGCAGGCAACATCCTCGTTCGCCAGAGAGGAACTCACATCCACCCGGGCGAGAATGTAGGCAAAGGCTCGGACGACACTCTGTTCGCTAAGGCTGACGGTGTCGTAAAGTTTGAGAGATTAGGCAAGGACCGCAAGAAAGTCTCTGTTTATCCCCGTGCTTAATTTATGAACTTTTTAAAACCCCGGGCAGCTTTGCGGCTTGGGGTTTTTTTCTGATTTTGTTATGAAAGTTATTGTCAGAGCTGTTTACAACTATTTCAGAATGCTCCGCAAGGACAGCGGTGCTCATTTCACCTATAACCTCGGCGTTGGACTGGTGCGGGTCTCACTGCTGTTTTTCCTTTGGGGTGCGCTGATCTTCGCCGAATGGTATGTGCTGGGAAATCCCGCATTCACTCTGGAATGTAATGCACAGATCACCGTAATGAAAGTTGCACCCGTAGAACCAGCCGAACGCGGTCACATAAAAGGACTGAGGGCTTCTTTCCTCGCGGAGAGGCTCGACAACGGCGAAAAGATCGAGATGACCCAGTTCGTTTCCTATGAGATGGGAGAGTATTATGCCATTCATCTCAACGAGAACATCGGCGAATTCAATCTCTTTTCCCTCACGGGGACGGGAAAGAATTCGGGGAAGGACATGGGTTGGTACATCGCCCAGAAGCCTAAATTTAGCGCAGAATGGGAGTATTACTTCTCCACTCCCGGGGCTCATGCGCCCGTACAGACATGGGCGATATGGGTGTCATTCGCGGTGTCGCTGGTCATTTTCCTCATGGGGCGCAGGCAGATACGGCTCTCGATGAAGTACCCCCGCAGCGATGTTCCCGTCGAGCTTTCGGGAGCGCCCGATATCATGTACAACGATGAATACTTCCGTGAACGGGCGGGCGAAGCTGTCCGCGCGGATATGCAGAGGAACGCCGAAAGCACTCCCCTGCTCACCGGCTACACGGATAACAAAACAAAGGGTGTGGAAGGCAAATGAGATTCATACACAACTTCTTTCAGATGTTCAGAAAGGACAACGGCGCCTACTTCACCTACAATCTCGGCGTAGGTTTCGTGAGGACGGCAGGTGTACTGTTCGGGATCGCGGCACTGCTGTTCGTGTATTCACAGATCGCTCCGCCGCCTGTACTGAGAAAGCTCTATAAGACCCCCCTGACGCTCGAAAATGTGTATTCCGAAACTAAAAGAGTGTATTCGGGCAGGAGCAGCGGCTATCGTGAGAAGATCGTCTACAAAGCCCATTTTACGGGTGATGTGGAGGATTTCACTCAGGAGCTGACGCAGGAACAATACATTTCCATGCTGAAAAAAGAGGGCACGACCCGCAATTACTACGTTTACCAACTGATCGAAGGGGGTATCTACGAGGGCGGATATTACGCCTCGGAGCTTACCACTGACGGCGCCCGCGTGGAGTACGGCAAGGTACACAGGCGCTCCTCCGCATACACGGCAGAGGTGCTGTCGTTCTACGCTCTTTTAGGCTCCTTAGTGATCTTCGGTATCGGCGCGGGGCAGGAAAAGCTCGCGATGAAGTACCCGCGAAACGATGTGGAACTGTCGGGAACGGCGATAACTCCCGAACAGCAAGCGGAGACAGACGAGCTCATGCGGGAATTTGACGAAGCCTTCGATAAATTTCAGCATAACAGACAGGCAGGGCTGCCGACCTCCGTCCCGCCGCGCACGGACGGGAAATACAGGCTCGAAAAGAAAGAATAGACCCTCACCAAAGGAGGACAAAATGTTCGTAGATCAGGCAAAAATATACATCAAGGCAGGCGACGGCGGCGACGGGTGCGTTTCCTTCCACCGCGAGAAATACGTGGCGGCAGGCGGTCCCGACGGCGGCGACGGCGGCAAGGGCGGAGACATCGTGTTCGTGGCGGACGATAACCTCTCGAACCTCATAGACTTCCGCTACAAGCGCAAGTACGTCGCCGAGAAGGGCAAGGACGGAAGCGGCAAGAACTGCACGGGCAGGAACGCTCCCGATGTTGTGATAAAAGTCCCCCGCGGGACGGTCATAAGGGAGATAAGCTCAGGGCGCATACTCGCGGACATCTCGGGGGACGAGCCCGTTATCGTCTGCAAGGGCGGCAAGGGCGGCAAGGGCAATCAGCACTTTGCCACCTCCACAAGACAGATACCCCGCTTCGCAAAGCCGGGCTTCCGCGGCGATGAGTACGAGGTGCAGCTTGAGCTGAAGCTCATCGCGGACGTGGGGCTGGTCGGCTTCCCGAGCGTGGGGAAATCCTCGCTCATTTCGGTGGTCTCGGCGGCAAAGCCCAAGATCGCGGCTTACCACTTCACCACCCTCACCCCCGTTCTCGGAGTTGTGCGCATCGACGAGGAGCAGAGCTTCGTAATGGCGGATATCCCGGGGCTTATCGAGGGCGCTTCCGAGGGCGTGGGACTTGGACACGAGTTCCTGCGACACGTCGAGCGCTGCCGCCTTATCGTACACATAGTTGACGTTTCGGGCAGCGAGGGGCGCGACCCCATAGAGGACTTTAAGATCATAAACCGCGAGCTCGAAAACTTCTCCGCCGACCTCGCGGGCGCTCCACAGATAGTTGCGGCGAACAAGTGCGACCTTGCGGAGGAGGAGCAGATAAAGCGCTTCCGTGAGTTCGTGGAGGGTCGGGGCTTGGAGATGTTCGAGATATCCGCCGCCACCACACAGGGCACACGGGAGCTGGTGCTCAGGGTATATGAAGAGCTTCAGAAGCTCCCCCCCGTCAAGCAGTTCGAGGCACAGCCGCTCACAAAGGAGGAGCTGGACGAAAAGCTCTTCGCACGCAAAGAATTCACCGTCACGATCGAGGACGGCATATACTACGTGGAAGCCGACTGGCTCTGGGACGTGCTTCGCTCCTGCAACATGGAGGACTACTCATCGCTTCAATACTTCCAGCGCGTGCTTCGCTCCACGGGCGTTATCGACAAGCTGGAGGAAATGGGCATAGAGGAAGGCGGCACCGTGGACATCTTCGGTTTCCAATTCGATTTCGTCGAGTAAGGGGGAGCTTCATGAACGATCTGAACAAAGTGCTCACCGAGAGCGAAGTGCGTCAGTTCGCGCCGCTTACCATCGCCTATTACGGCGACTGCGTTTACGAACAGCTGGTGCGCAAAGACCTTCTGCTGACGGCGGATATGCCCGTTCACGCGCTTCATGACAGGGCGGTAGAGATGGTCTGCGCGGCATTTCAGGCGAAGGCTGCACGGTTCATCAAGCCCGTACTCACCGAGGACGAGCTTTACTACTTCAACCGCGGGCGCAATTCCTCGCACATCGGCATACCGCGAAGCTCCAACTCCGCGGATTACCGCGCCGCCACGGGGCTCGAAACGCTGTTCGGATATCTCTCGCTTGCGGGAAAGACCGAGCGCATGATCGAGCTTTTCCGCGAAGTAAAGTCCTGCTACGAAACAGCAGAAAAGAAGTGAGCGCATGGACTTCACCGAAGTAAAGCAGGACAAAAAACGCTTCCTCACTCTGCTGCTCATGGCTGACGAGCAGGAGGACATGATAGACCGCTACTTGGAGCGGGGCGAGATGTTCGTGCTGACGGACGACGGAGAGGTCTGCGGGGTGTGCGTCGTCACCGACGAGGGCGGCGGAATGTTCGAGATAAAGAACCTCGCCGTATCGCCCGAGCGCCGCAGGCAGGGCTTGGGCAGGGAGATGATAGCGCAGGTCTGCGCCCTTTACCGCGGACGCGGAGAAACTCTGCGGGTCGGCACGGGGGACAGTCCGCTGACCATACCCTTCTACGAGAGCTGCGGCTTCCGCGAGGTTGGGCGGATAAAGAACTTCTTCACCGAGGGCTACGACCACCCGATCTTCGAGTGCGGGCGGCAGCTCACGGACATGGTGGTGCTTCAAATGCCGATCATCGGAGGTACTGCACAGTAAGGTGCATTATCACAGCGGCTGCGGCGCTGACCCTCATTGGCTGCGGAGATGTTAGCGATGTCAGGGTCACGATCAAGCCTTCGGAGATCTACTCGTTCTCCGAAATATCCCGCGCTATCGAAGAGGTCAAAAGCACGTTTCACAGTGAGTTTGACGGCTGTACAATGACTTCCCTATACTACAGCGACGAATACCGCGCGAGGATGCGGAAAGACAACAGTTTTCTCGATGATGTAACGAACGAGAACGATGTCATATGCATTCCGGCGCACTTTTACACCGATGACGGCGAGCGCAGGGACGGGCTTTATCCCGACAGCGAATACGTTTGGGACTTCACGCTGCTGCGCGACGGAAAAGGTTGGGAAGTTAAGGCTTGGGGCGAATGCTGAACATAAGACAGACAAAGTGTCCGTAATTCAGGACACATGACCATAAATAACAAATAATACAGGAGGAAAAACCAATGTCAGGACATTCTAAGTGGGCGAATATCAAGCGCAAAAAAGAGGCTAACGATGCCGTAAAGGGCAAGATATTCACGAAGATAGGCAAGGAGATCGCGGTAGCGGTCAAGATGGGCGGCGCCGATCCCGCAAACAACGCGAAGCTGGCACAGCTCATCGCTAAGGCTAAGGCGAACAATATCCCCAACGACAACATCGACCGCGTTATCAAGAAGGCTGCGGGCGAGGGCGACAAGAACAACTACGAGGAAATGGTATACGAGGGCTACGGTCCCGGCGGAGTTGCGGTCATCGTGGAGTGCCTGACCGACAACAAGAACCGCACCGCCGGCGATGTGCGCCACTACTTCGACAAGTTCGGCGGCAACCTCGGAACGACGGGCTGTGTGAGCTTCATGTTCACGAGCA
Source organism: uncultured Ruminococcus sp. (assembly GCA_902781565.1). GTDB lineage: Bacteria > Bacillota > Clostridia > Oscillospirales > Ruminococcaceae > YE71. The sequence goes on along the minus strand of CACZJT010000100.1, from coordinate 1,170 downwards.
AGGGCACCGTTATCCTTGAAAACACGGGGATAGACGAGGACAAGCTGATGGAGGACGCCTTTGAAGCGGGCGCCGACGACTTCAACATCGACGGTGACATCGTTGAGGTGAGCTGCCCTCCGAACGACGCTATCACCGTAAGCGAAGCGCTCCGCGCACAGGGCTACACGGTAATAAGTGCCGAGAGCGAGATGGTGCCCTCGACCTACACCACGCTCGAGGACGAAAAACAGCTCAAAATGATGAACCTCCTGCTCGAAAACCTCGAGGAGAACGACGACGTCCAGAACGTTTACCACAACTGGAACGCCCCCGAGGAGGAGGAAGAGGACTGATACAAGCGCGTGAGAGCGTGATTTTGAGTGCCCGACTGTGATATACAAAACAGCAGCACTGTCCGAATTGTGAAAAGTGCGGATGAACAGTGATATACATTAAGTGAAATATTCTGTATGTATATCACTGTTCATATATGCTGAAAGCCTTCCGTTTCTTTGAGAGAAAGGAGGGCTTTTTTGTGCGCTTAAATGCAGTGCTGAATAAGTCTGCCTTTTTGCAGATGGTGACTTGATTTATTTGTGCATTTTGACATAGTGTATGGATTTTTGCTCAATTATAGTTTCTAATATAAATCCGGCAATGAATCAACTCCACAAATTCCGATTTATCGTCCTCTCACGATTCTTCCTTCACAAACTCCGCCGGCGCTTTGCTGATTTCGATATTATCTATGTCCATTTTGATCCCCCTCCCTGATGTACTATGTATATTATAACACACATTTCGGAAATTGTCGATATGTAAAAATGAAAAACAAAAAATCAATTTTGCCCTATTTGCCGGTAATTATGTAGGAGCAAATACCCCGCAAAACGGGCGCACACATAGGTGCGCCCTTACAAAATCAACAAATATCATCATACGATTGCCGAATGTGGTATCAGCTGAAAAGAGAATGATTCATACAGGATCATTTTACTCTCAGACTGTGCATAAGCAAAACTTATCATTTATCGCTGAAATCCGGATTGATTTATCCAAAATTCTGTGGTATAATATAGTCACCAAATAATACTAATCCCTAAAAGGTTAGTAGACAAAGATCGGTGCTGACGGCTCAGCAATCAAGGAAAGCGACCGCAGCCCCGGGTACAAGCACAGCTTGTACAA
>CACZJT010000099.1 GCA_902781565.1 uncultured Ruminococcus sp. | reverse complement strand
GTGGCGTTATTCCTTACTTATATTATACCACAAGTGGTGTGTCAAAATCGGGACAATAAGAAATTTTTTTGCCGTAATTGGGCGGTTTTGGGCGGTTTGGCTATGATTTGCGGCTTTGGTGAGGGAAAGGGATAACCATATATTTGTTTCATAGACAGCACATTGTTTCGGTTGCGGAGGAGAAGTTCAAGTATTTCATACTCCTTGAACGTGAGCTGTATCTCCGTGCCGCTGACCCATACCCTGTGCGTTTCGGTGTTCAGCGTAATGTCATCATATTGCAGAGTGTCGGGCTTGTCCGCAGGGGCGTTGTATTGCTTGAACCGCCGTATCTGTGCTTTCACTCTCGTCATCAGCAGAACGGGGTCAAAGGGCTTTGTGACATAATCATCACCGCCCGACATCAGCCCGTTCACAATATCCATATCCTCGGATTTTGCGGAAATGAAAATGATCGGTGCATTGGTTTTCTCCCGGATTTTCATACAGGCGGAAATGCCGTCCATCTGCGGCATCATCACATCAAGAAGTATCAGCACGACCTTTGACTTATCAAGCACATCGAGTGCCTTCAAAGCGTTGTCGCATTTAATATAGCTGTACCCCTCGTTTTCAAGGTAGATTCCCAGCAGATTTCGTATATCGCTGTCATCGTCAACTATCAGTATGTATTCATCAGACATATATTTCGCTCCTGTTTTTCATCACAAGCACATAGGCAGGCGGAAGATTTCTGATCTCACGCAGATAGTCGGTAATACTGAAATACCGCAGGAAAAACTGCCGTTTCACAAGGCTGTACTGAAATGTGATGAACCTGCCGTTTTCGCCGAATGCTTTGTTTGTAGCTGTTAAAATGCTGTCGGAAACACCCTTTGGAAGCGTTGTGAACGGCAGTCCCGAAACGATATAGTCTGCATGGTCAAAGCCGTACTGTTTCAGATAAGTGCCGACATTCTCCGCATTTCCGTGAACGATATGCACGTTTTTCATTCTGCCGTATTTTGCTTCAAGCTGTCGGCAGAAATGCTCATTCTGTTCAATGAGGATCAGTGCCGTGTCGGGTTTTCTGCCTGCGATCAGTTCGCTTGTGAAAGAACCTGTCCCCGGACCGTATTCGACTATAACATCAGCCGATGAAAAGTCGATAGGCTTCATCATCTTCCGTGAAAGACATCTGCTGCTTGGTGCGACTGCACCTATTTTGCATGGGTGTTTGATATATTCAAGTATAAAGCTCATAGCTTTTACCGCCTTTCTTTAGTTTATTCTATCGTAACAGATAAACCTATAAAGACGGCTCAGAAAAGTATAAAATTTTCTTTAGGTTTTGAGTCTTACTTCTTATAATTATAGCATATACGGCGGTTTTCGTCAATTCCTCGGCTCTTTTGTCAGCTTGACATTGATTAGAAAAATCTGCTATAATTAAAGAAAAGGAAAGGACAATGCCTATGGACAAGAAAAAAGCGATAGACAGTTCCAAAAAAGCAGTCACCGTCTTTTTTAAGATAAGGCGTGGCTTTAAGATATATATTGCATTTATCACGGGTATACTCAGCAGTATCGAGATCTACAAGCAGTTTTATCCCCTGACCGAGAGCCGTGTGATAGCTGTTATCTTTGGGATATTGTTCGGGGTATTTATCACGGCGGTAATGCTGCTGATACTTGAAGTGATACGAAAATGTGTGGGTATTGCAAAAGAAAAGGGCTTAAAGCTGTATGAGAAAATAAAAGAAAGGAAGGGTGAGAATGAAGCTGATAAAAAGGCAGAATGAACAGACTACACCAAACCGCAAGATCAAAGCGGTCGTTGATATGATGTTTGATGACATTCCTTATTCCGAGGAGGTCACGCAGGCACAGGAGAAGATCGAGACTGCTCTGAATGCGGAGTTTGACAAGATAAGGTCTGACCGCCATGAGGACGAGGCTTTGGAGAAGCTGCTCGGCAGGTACGGCAGACTTTCGCAGATGGCAGAGCTTGCAGGCTATCCTGCGGAAAGTGCCGAAAAGTGGCGTGGTGAAACGCAGGCGGTGGATATTCGACCACTGAAAAAGGAGATATGGAAACAGCGGCGGAGGATATATTTTACATCGGCATTTGCGGTGTTTGCGCTGTTGCAGGTGTTCTGGCTGATCTACAATATCACAGCAAAGCCTGTTGCTGTGATCGGAAATGTGTTTGTTATAGCGGTTGATTTAGTTTTAGCATCATTCCCGTTCCGCAAATATCTGAAAACCGAGAAAGCCGCCGAGGGGAGCAAATACGATACCGATTCATACAAATATCTTCGTACCCGAAGTGACAAGTATGCAAAACGTCTGCTGAACGGCATAGCTCTGCTGTTTGCAGTGGTGTTCGTGTTTGTGGCATCGGAACTTAGCTTTTACTTCTTCGGCAACTCCAAATCGGCAGAATTTTCGGAAAACTTCTTCAATAACAGCATCGTTATCGAAATTCCCGTCTTTCTGCTGATAAAGAATATCCTCTCCCTCAGAATGATACGGCGGAGGATAAATATTCCCGATAAGCCGAAATACAAAAAGCACATCATTGGCATTACGATTTTTTCGGCGGTCTACTGGCTTGCCGTGACCGCATTTACGGTCATCAAGAGCAAGGATATAGCATACCCCGGAAATGTGTTTATGATCGCAGGGATATTCTTCGGGCTGCTCGTGATTGCTTATGACTTTACATTAAGGCGAAAAGTCACATTCAGAAATATCGTCATCAACAAGCCGAGAATAGCGGTTTATACGGCTGTTGCTGTTGCGGTATTCGGCTTTATGGTCTTGCAGCAAGACACATGGTACACCCAAAGCTACATCAATTCCGTTCCCGTTGTCGAGCATAACACTCACAAGATAGAATACAATGACGAAACAGGCGTTTACACCATTACCAAAACCACCGATGATTTCAAGATACTCCACCTGACCGATATTCACATCGGCGGAAGTCTGTACTCCTACCGCAAGGATATAAAGGCGCTGAAGGCTTGCTATGCGGAGATAGAGCACACCCACCCCGACCTTGTTGTGGTGACGGGTGATCTGAGTTTTCCGCTGGGGATAATGTCCATGTCGCTGAACAACACCGCACCCGTGGGACAGTTTGCGGCATTTATGCGGAACACGGGAATTCCGTGGGCATTCACCTACGGCAACCACGACACGGAATCTCTGGCATCAGCCAATAAGCAGGAGCTGAATGAGGTCTACAAGTCGCTGTCTTTCAAGACTTCGGGCAATCTGCTTTACCCATACACCCAGCCCGATGTCATGGGCAGGAACAATCAGCTGATCGAGATACGAAACGCTGACGGCACTCTGAACACAGGACTTTTTATGATCGACTCAAACGCCTACACGGGCGAGGGTATAAACGTCTATGACTATATCCACGACAATCAGGTGGACTGGTATGCCGATGAAGTCCAGCGAATGAACGCTGAGGCAGGTCACACGGTAAATTCAATGGTGTTTTTCCATATCCCATTGCAGGAGTACAAGACTGCAACGGAGCTATATCTGGACGGCAGTGATGAGGTGAAATACTTCTACGGCGAAAACCCCGGCGACCACGGCGGTATCACCAATGACCTTGTGTGCTGCTCCGACTATCCCAGCAAAATGTTCGACACCGCCCTTGAACTTGGCAGCACATCGGGCTTCTTCTGCGGACACGACCACTACAACAATGCGTCTATTGAGTACAAGGGTATCCGCCTGACCTACGGCATGAGCATCGACTACCTCGCAATGCCCGGCATTGAAAAGGAAACAAAGCAGCGTGGTGCTGAACTGATAACCATACACGCCGACAGCACATGGGAGTCTGAGCAGATACCGCTTGATTCTATAACATAACAAAAAGCAGATGCTTTCGATTGGGAAGCATCTGCTTTTTTATAGCTTGATGTAAAGGTCTTGTATATAGTAGTTTGGAAAACTTCTATATGAGCGCACTTCTAACGATAAGGGGTGTTAGTTATCTCAGGCGTTTTACGAAGAACACCGCCGAGGCTATGCCCGTGAAGATGTAGCTCGTCACCATGTCGGAATTGTAGTCCGATCTCACGCCGAGCAGGTCTATGTAGTAGCCCGCGTCCTTGAAGATCTCCATAGTGGTGGGAACTTCAAAATCGGAAACGTAGCTTTCGGGGTCGGATCTGTAGTCCTTGTCGATAGCGCTGTGAAGGGATATCGCGAAGCCCAGACGGTTCCCGCAGTAAACGGCGGCGATTATCAGTATGCAGACCACCAGCGCACCTCCGCGCCCGATGTCCTTTGCGAAAAGCAGATACCCGAAGAAGCAGCCCGCGACTATCGCTACCGCGCCTATCCACGAGATGTAGCCGATCCACGCTATCAGCGCCCAGATTATCGTACCGAGAGCCGCGCCCAGTATGCCGCCGATTATGCCCATGCCGATGTTCTCGTTTGAAGCCGCCGCCGCGATCTGACGTTGGCGGAGGGTGCGGAAATCGGGGTTCGTGGCGGTGTAGGAGGTGTTTCCGTAGGCGTTGCTGCTGTAGCGGTTGGAGGTGCCGAAGCCCGCGGGCTGACTGCCTGTCTGTGCCGCATTTTGGTTCATGCCCCGGTTCGCGCCCATGCCCATACTCCCGCCGTAGGACTGATAGGACTGAGCCGCGCCGTCGGCGGACTGTCCGCCCGTCGGGGCGTCCATATCGGATATCTCGGTCATAGGCAGGTCACTGAGGTCGTCCAAAGAGCCGCCCATAGCGCTCGGACGGGGCTGTTCGTAGTAGGACTGTTCGTCAGCCTGTTCTGCTGCGTCGAGGGAAGCGGCGTATTGCTCGGCGGTCATGCCGTTTATCATGCTCCCCGAGGAGCCGTCATCGTTCTCGCTCCCGAGGTTTCTCAGAAAATCCATATCTCTCATATTCTTTTCCTCCATTTATCCGCAAAATTGCGATATATGAAGATTATAACATATTATGAACCTGCTGTCAATATACTATGTTAAATAATCTAAAAATTTCTAAAAAAATCAAACAGAGGGGGTCGCTCCTCTGTTTGATCTCTTTTATTTGTTTTCGCTTTCCGTATCGCTTTGGGGCTCTGCTTGTTCTTCCTCTTGTTCCTCGGGGTCGGCTTCTTCCTGTTCCTCTGCTTCCGCCTGTGCTTTCTCTTTCTTCTTCCCGAATATCCCCGCTATCAGCTTTCCGTTCTTAAACTCAAACAGGAATATCAGCAGGATAATGATAACTCCTCCCGCCGTCATCGCCTTGCCGATCTTGTAGTAATCGGGGTCGAATACCATTTTGACTTCGTTCTGACCCTTGCGGAGCGGTACGGTCATGAGAGCGTCCGCGCATTTCGATACCGCAACGGGCGCACCGTTCACCGTTACGTTCCAGCCGGGCTCGTAGGGGATAGTCGTGAACAGACAGCTGTCCTCCTCCTCGGCGGTGCAGGTCATGGTCACGCTCGTGTTCGTCATGTCGGTTATCTCGGCGGTCTTGCCCTGTATGCGCTCCGCCGACTTCACAAATGCGTCCTTGTCGAAGCTGTAGAAAAGCGTGTCGCACCAGTAGGCTTCGTGGTCGTCGTTGGCTATGGTTACACGTATGCGGATGTCCTCGTTCTGCCGGAAATGCCCCAAGTTCATTATCGAGTAGTCGTCACCCACGAAGAACTGACCCGCGTAGTTCATTATCTTGTCCCCGTTGATGTAGCTCTCCTCGTCGATCACCCAGATATTGCACTTGCGCTCGTAGCGGGTGGGGAGGAACATATAGAGGTCGCTCTCCCTGTCCATTTCCACGATGTAGTCGATGTGGCACTCGCCCGCCGCCTGATCGGTGGGGTAGTATTTTATGGTCTTGTCCTCGTCGCTGCATTTGGCAGTGGACATATTCAGCCGTTCGCTGTCCTTCGGCATTATGCGGGTGAAATAATCGGTTGGAGCTCCCGAGCCGTCAAGGGCGCTGTACAGAACGTTCTGATTCTCGAATGGGTCGCGGTCGGACATCTGCACCGTGTTGATATCGGTGTCCGTCACGATACCCAGCCCTGCGGCGTAGGGGTTCTTGTAGAACTTGTAGGTCGCCTTGCAGTCCTCGCTCTCAAAATCGCTCTGCGTCACCAGCTTGTAGTCATAGGGCACTGTTGTGCGGGTGCTCTTGAAGCGGTCGGATTCCTTGAAGTAAACGTCGCCTTCGAGGTCTTCCTCCGCAAGCTCCTCGGTCTTGTCCATGAGGTAGCGTATGTCGAATACAGAATCGGTCACGTATGTGGCGCCGTCGTACTTGGTGAAGTGCCCCCCGTAGGCGAATCCCAGCTGTTTGAGCAGGGTCAGTGCGGGGGCGTTCATGACGGAGCTTGAATGTGAAACGCCCACGTAATTTGTGCCGATGGGGTCGTTGACGGTGCGGTGGAAGGTGGATTCCATGCGGAAGAACCTGCTCCCGTCGAATTCCTTGATGTGCTTTACGGCTTCTATGGTGTTGGACATATAGGGCTCATAGGAGGTGTAGCTGCTGTAAGCCACGTCCTTGTCTATCTTCTGGAAAGTGTCCATAGTGTTTGCGAGAAGCTCCAGCCCCACCGCCGCGGAGGTTATTATGCATAGGATAATGCTCTTGTATCGTCTGTTCAGGTAGATGAGCAGGAAGTACCCCGCAAGGCATATCGCCGAGAACCATATACCGCCGATGGCGGAGCTTTTTTCGCCCGCAGGGTCGGTGGCGGTGCGGAAAAGCTCAAAATGCTCGTAGTTCTCCCGCTCGCACCAGAAAAGGAACACGAACAGCCCGAAGATGACGCCGCCTATCTCACGGGCGCTTATGCCGTCAAGGTTCTCGAAGGCTTCAAACGCCATGAGTATGAGGATAAAGGAGAAGGCGAAGGAGTAGCGGTAGGGGAGCCAGTTCGGCACCTGGAAGCCGTGGAACACGATGTCCACGGGGCGGATATACATGAATATGGTCATGACAGCCGTGAGGAGCCCCGTCGCGGTCTTGTGCTTCATGCTTATCTTGCGGTTCATGAAGAACAGTGGGACAAGCACCACCACCGCCGTCCCGCAGTAGATCATCGGCAGACCCTCGGGGTACACCGTGTCGTAGCTCATGGGGAAGAGCTTGGTCATGAAGGTGAGGTAATCGAACTGGGTCGCCATAGACCAGTCGGGTGTAGTGAATTCGAGCTTGCCGAGTTTGAGCGAATTATAGACCGTCACCAGCACCACGCCCGCCGCGAGAATGGCGGTGAGGGTACCGCCCGCGAATCGGAAAAGTGAGGAGAAGCATTTTTTCGGCACGAGCCTGCCCTCCTCGCTGAAATAGCAGTAAACGAACCAGCAGAAGGTAAAGAATCCCACCATGTAGCCGATGTAGAAATGGGCGATGAACATGAGCGTCAGGGGAATGATGTAGGGCAGGAGTTTGCCGTCATTTATGAGCCGTCTTACGCCGTGGCAGATGAGGGGGAGATATATGAGCCCGTCGAGCCACATGGGGTCCATGAGCTGGACGACCATGTAAGCCATAAGCGCGTACATCATAGAGAACAGCACCACTGAAAGGCGTTTCGGCACGCGGCGGAAGTTATTTCGGACGTAGAAAGCGAAAGTCACTGCCGATAGTCCGACTTTCAGGAGCTGTATCGTTTCGATAGCGCCGCACATAGCGTTTCGTGGGAACAGGCAGACGAGTATCATGAAGGGGCTTGCGAGGTAGTAAGCGAAGATACCGAACATACTTCCCGAGAGGTTGCGCGACCAGTCATAGACAAGGCTGCCGTCGCCGAGGAGGGCGTCGCGGTAGGCTTCGTAGTAGTAGACATACTGACCGTTCAGGTCGAGTACGAGCACCGACCCGTCCCCGAATGGGTGGACGCCGAAGAGGGCGTAAGCGAGGTAGAGTATCCCCACAGGCAGAAAAAAGCAGAGCAGGTACAGAAATACCGGCTTTGCGAGGGTGTCCATTATTCGGGCAACACGGCTTTTGGGGCGCAAAGCCCCCGCAGGCGGCAGAGCCGCCGCACCCTTTTCGAGTTCCATACTTTCCTATTCCTTTCGTATAAATCATAATTTGCAGGGGAGACCCCTGCACGAAGTTCGCGGCATTTTTGCCTTTGGCAAAAATTATTTGTGGTTGAAATATCAGACACCCGCGGCA
>CACZJT010000098.1 GCA_902781565.1 uncultured Ruminococcus sp. | reverse complement strand
CGGCGTTAGCCCCTTGCCGAGGTCAAGGGCGAGGAGCCCTTGCAGGGGAGCGCGAAGCGCGTGGGGGCAGAGCCCCCGTTGCGCCGCAGGCGCAAGAAAGCGAGCGAACCGACAAGACAAAGCATGGAAAATAACCGCGCACGAACCGTCCGTTTAAATCGGCGATACCAAAGAAAAGCCGATAAGTAAGGGCAGAAACGAACCGCCCCGCACAAAGTACCGTGAACAGATGTATCGCCGATTTAATTGTGCAAAAGAGCGGAGCGATTTTTGCACAACCCCAAACCTGCCGCAAGGCAGGCGGGGGCGCTGTTGTGGCTTCGGATAGGCTTTCGCCCGCCTGACGGCGGGTTTGGGGTTTCACGAAATGCGCTTCGCTGTTTCGTGAAATTAAATCGGCGATACGGCTTGTTCACGGGACGTTGTGCGGGGCGGTTCGTTTCTGCCCTTACTGAACGTTTTTATTGGTATCGCCGATTTAAACAGGGCGGTCGGTTTGCGTTTCTTGGGGTCGCTTTGTGTTTGCGGTTCGCGTGTTTTTTGCGCCTGCGGCGCAACGGGGGCTCTGCCCCCACGCGCTTCGCGCTCCCCTGCCTAAGGGCAGTGCGAACGCCCCCACGCGCTTCGCGCTCCCCTGCCTAAGGGCAGTGCGAACTTGTTCGTACAGTCGCCCTTAGGAATCCTCGCCAGCGTCGCGCCGCTGGACCCGCTGTTTGTGCTACAGAGAGCTTCTTCTTTTTATTTTACTTGCGGTCAATTTGCACTTTATGTTCTCTTTATATTTGTGCATTTTGCCGAATTTGTCTTTGCCGCACCCTCTCCCTTTTCCTTTGGGTATTACTTACGAAAGCCGCAAAACACGGTAAACTAACAAACGGAGGAATCTAAAATGCCTAAGACATATGAACAGTTCCTGGAGAACATCGTCGAATTCGGAAGAGATGTCAAGAACAAAAGAGCGCTCGATAACTTCTCTAAACTCGCTGCCGATACCTCTAAGTCCCTCGGTTCTAAGGACGCCGAGCTTAGATCCAAGTTCGGTATCATCAGAGATTCTTTTGACCTGCTTTATAACGATAAGGCTGACCATAGAAACGACGAACCCTATAAGCAGAAATGGGCAAACGCCCTCGATAATGTTATCGCTTTCATTAAGGCTCTCGCCGAAAATAACGCTGTCCGCGATACCTTCTTCACTAACGTCTGCGGTGACGATACCGAAAAGATCAAAAAGACCAATAACGATATAATCGCCCTCACCGAGACCCTCGACCACTTCTTCAACGCGGGTATCGGTAAGGAGAAACAAAAGTCCGCCCTCGATAAGTTCCTCTCCGACAGGGAAAAAGAGATCTCCGCAAAAAACGCTAAGGCGCTTGAAAATAAGGGCTGGGTCATAGGCGACGATAAGCCCGCTCCCCAAAAGAAGACCCTTAAACAGTCGGAGAATACCCTGTTCTCGGAGAAAGTTTTCAATACCCCCGCCATAAATATCGAGCTTGCCCGCCTTTTCGGGAACCGCGGGAGCGATCAGTATGATAAGGTCGGCGATGACCTCGAAAAACTCCGCAGGGCTTCCCTCGGTCTTTATAACTTCCGCGCGAAAATGGGTAACGGCAAAGCCTACTCCCAAAAGAACTTCGATAAGCTCAACGCTTACATCGAGAAGGTGAAAAAGCTCTCGGACGATCTTCATAAGTCCTGCGTAGCCTACTATGACCACAAAAAGACCTCCAAGGGCGGCTCTCAGTGGGGTCCCAATAACAAGAACGAGAACGCCAAGAAGCGTATCGCCGCCGTTCAGAGCGCGGAAGACCTCGCAAATAAGATCGACGAGTGGATAAAGCTCAAGGAAGCGGATATCCAAAAGACCTACGAAAAGAAGTTCCGCAAAGCCGCAGCACAGGCTAAGGCTGTACAGGGGGCTGACGCTCTCATGCCGATGGTGTACTTCGATGACTGGAGCAAGAAGTACCCTCACAGCTCCGATGAATACAAGAAAGCCGGCAAGCCCGTCCCCGATAAGATCACGGCGCTTGAAAAGAACCTCCCCGGTATCGACGCGGGCAACGTGGTAGCTCAGCTGTTATTTGTTGATATTCGCTTCAACCACGATATCATGCCGCTCATAAACTCTATGAACGATCTGCGCGAAAGAATGAAGCCCGCCTCCGAGCTGAAAAACATCGCAAAAGAGGACTGGACGAGAAGGGTCAACGAAGACCTGGGCATTATCAGATCGGCAGTCACCAAGGAGGGTCTGTTCGATGCGGTCATGGATACCTTTGAAAAGAAAGAGAACATAGCGAACGAAAATTACGAAGAGGGCTTAGACTATAAGCATGAGTACCGCAAGAACTTCATCGGACAGCTCCGCAGTCTGAACAAGCTGTTCGGCGTGAATATCCCCGTTGACGAGCTTGAAAAGAAGTACAGCGCCCGCAAAAACGGGAAAAACCTCCTCGATAACGAGCCCAAGCCCGATGACAACAGGATAAACGACGACCCCGCGGACAACAGGATAAACAACGAGCCCGAGCCCGCGAAGTTCACCCTCGATGATATCGTTTCCCTCGATACCGTTCGCCGCAGGGAGCCCGAACCCGTCATCGAGGATAAACAGCCCGAACCCGAACCCGTCATCGAGGAGCCGGAGCATTACGAGCTTGAAGAAGTGCCCTATCCTGCCAGCGAGATCGTCGGAGGGTATGTAGTACATTTTCAGAATGATATAAGAAAAATACTCAACGAAGGCGAGCCCGATCCCGAGGTCTTCTCGAACAGAAAAAGCAGGCTGGCTAATGCTCTGGCAGGCATTATCTCCACGAAGCTGGTCTACAAAGATGTGGTCAATACCAAGACCAATAAGCAGATCCTGAAAGAAAGCGAAAAGACGATGAGCAAGCCCGAGCTGGCGGCGCTTGAAAAGGAGCTGGAAGAAAAGCACACAGAGTTTGGAAATATCTCATATGATATGAGTTCGACAGATAAATACCCGGCGTACAATAAGCTCATGAAAGAGGTCAAGGACTGGGAGTCCCTCAAAGCTCTTGCGAAGCAGGCTATAGAGCCCGAAGCCAAGCCCATCATGGAGCACTACAGCGAGCTGGAAAAGCAGCTCGAAGCCGAGAACGCCAAGGAGCAGGCGAAGAAGCAGGCAGAAGAGCAGGCTAAGAAGCAGGCGGACGAGCAGGCGAAGAAGCAGGTCAAGGAAGAACCAAAGAACGAGATCAGGGAAGCCCCCAAGCCCGAGGTCAAGAACGAGATCAAGGAAGCTCCCAAGCCCGAAGCCGAGTACAAGCCTGTCCGCGAGCCGGAATACAGATTACAGCCCGACCCCTTTGAGGGCAAAAAAGTTCCGGGTAATGTAGTCCCCATGCAGAATGAGATACGCAAGCTCATGAACGACGATGATCCTACGTCCGATACTGTGTTCAATGCCAGGAAGACCTTGGTATTCGAGCAGTTGGCGGAGATCGTCGCCACCAAAGCCATTATCCCCGAGTCCGCAAACAAGAGCGAAGAAGAGCTGGTGAACGACGTACTAAAGGACAAGGGTCCCGAAGCGGCGGAGAAGTTCAAGGCGGAGCTTGCGAACAGGGAAAAGCACAGACAGGACCTCGCAGACAGCCTCTTTTTGCACAAGGACGAGAGCTTCGACTATATGCGCGCCAAGATCACCGACATGAAGTCCCTGAGAAGTATCGTCAACGACGCCCTCACCACCGACGGCAAGGGTCTTATCATGAGACTGGCTCAGGAGAAGCTCGAATATCAGATGAAAAAGAACGATGTGAACGAAAAGACTGTATCGGCGAAGAAAACCCTTAACAAGCATATCTGACATTGATACCGCAGGGTCGTGCGTTACGTAAACGACATCAACGAATTTAATGCTGATTCCTAAAAGGCGGGGGCGCGTGCTGCGCTCCCGTTTTTTTACCGTTATGCTACTAAAACGCGGTATCACGTCACTTATCTGTAATAAATGTAATCAAAGACGGGTGCGCCGTGTCAAATCGTAGCCCAAGTTTCACCTTGCTGTCAAATCGGCAAGACAGCATTTTCACAGTCTTATTATAAGATATAATTGTCGAAAACGGCATTAGACTTTCTCGGAAACTAACGTATGCCGAATGTCGAAAGGTTTTGTCATGATGCAAGGCGGACGACGAAAGCGTGCTGGCGCACGGTGAGGAGGACAACGTAGCAGCATGGCAAAAGATTTCGGCAGGCGGCGTGCGGTAGTTTCCGAGGAAGTCTATCTTTCCGAAACAAGGGGGGACGGCTCATGTATTGCAGAAAATGCGGCGTGAAATTAGAGGACGGCTCGGAGGTCTGCGGCGTTTGCGGCGCGGTGCTCTCGGACGGGATAGAGTTCAGGGAACTTCACGAACAGAAACGCGAGGTCAAAGTGAATGCGGGCATATACAAACTGCTCTGCGTGTGCATGGCGCTGTGTCTCGTGGCAGGCTCCGTGGTATGGGCTGCGCTTTTCATGCGGGACAGAATGGGCTACTCGGGCAGGACGATGAACGAACCCAACACCCCCGAAGCGCTGGCGGCGGCTCCCGAGACCAAGACCCCGAAAAAGACCACTGCGACTACCACGACAACTACAACAACGACCACGACGACTACCACTACCGACCCTTTCAAGCAGACCATACTCCCCAAAGAAGTCGCCGACTTCGGGACTATGTTCACGCTCTCGGACAAGCTGGTGCTCCGCATAGGTCCGGGGTACGATTACGAGCGGCTCACAAATGAGATCGGCAAAAGCACCGCCCTCGATATCGAGTCGGAGCAGTACGACCCTCGGAGCGGCGAGACATGGTGCTACACTACATACCTGGGGGAATCGGGCTGGCTTTGCAGGACTTCCCTTTCCGACCACGACCCGACCGTTGCGGTGGTGAAGCCCGATGAATACTACGACTCCTACCAGCGGGACACCGTGACCGTCACCCGCATGGGCGGTCTGTACCTCTACGCGGGACCCGATGAGACATACGAGACCATAATGAAGCTGGACGAGGGTGACGTCCTCACCAACGAGGGCTACAACCATTTCAGCATAAAGTGGGCATACGTCAGCGTCGGCGGGCAGTACGGCTGGGTAAAGACCTACGACGGCGACTGGTTCAACCGAACCATTGAATAACGCACTACTCTACGCTCAATTAAAGATAGAAAAGCTCCCGCGAAGGCTGTGACGGCTTTCGCGGGAGTTTTTGCGGGAATATTTGTCGCTTCCGAAGCGACCATTTGACGAAAGGAATGTGCTATACTGTAATTGTAAGAAAGAACAGTCCCGCAAGGGCAAACTTCAAGGAGGTAAGCACTATGAAAAAAGGTCTGACGGAAATAGTATTCATCATTGACGAGAGCGGTTCGATGTTCAGCCTGACGAAGGACACTATCGGGGGCTTCAACTCGGTGCTGGCAAAGCAGAGGAACAGCGAGGGAGAGGCACTTGTCTCGACGGTGCTTTTCAACACGGAATGCCGCGTGCTCCATGACCGCGTACCTATCGGAGAAGTAGCCGATATGACCGAGAACGACTACAGGGCGGGGGGCTGTACGGCGCTTCTTGACGCGATAGGCGGCGCGGTGAAGCACATCTCTACCATTCACCGCTATGCCCGCCCCGAGGACGTCCCCGAGCATACGCTGTTCGTCATCACCACCGACGGCATGGAAAACTCCAGCCGCGAATACGGCGCCGATAAGGTCAGGGCGATGATAAGCGAGCGGCAGGCGAAGGGCTGGGAGTTCATATTCTTGGGTGCGAACATAGATTCGGTGGAGACCGCCGCGAATCTGGGCATAGACGAGAGCCGCGCCGTCAACTACAACGCCGACTGCGAGGGAACGGAGGTCATGTACGATGCGGTATGTGCCGCGGTAAGTGAAGTCCGTGCCAGCCGAGGACTCGGAGCCGCGAACCGCTTCTGGCGCAAAAAAGCGGACAAGGATTACAACAGCAGGAGGTAAATAACTGTAGCAATACCACAAACAAAAAAGGCGCACCCCCAAAAGGTGCGCCCGATCATTTACAGATTCAGACCTGTGCTCCGACGCCGTAGCCGGTGTCCTTGTACTCGTTCTTTTTCTTCTTTGCGTGAGAATACTGAGGCTTGCCGGGGTGCTTCCTCTGCCGGCGCTCCTGCCATGCTACCCACAGGGTCGGGGCAAGACACATGGAGGTGTAAACGCCCGAGAGCATTCCGACTACCATAGGCAGTACGAAGCTCATGATAGAGGTAACGCCGCGTATCGAGCATACCACCGCCACGATGACCATTACCGAGATGGTGGTGACGTTCGTGTGGATATTTCTCGTGATCGTCTGGCTTATGGACATATTCGACAGCTCGCGGATATCCAGCTTCTTGCCGTAGAGCCGCTTGTTCTCGCGGATACGGTCGTAGATGATGATAGTGGAGTTTATCGAATAGCCCATGATGGTCAGCAGTACCGCGATGAAGTTTGAGCTGATATCGAAGCGGAAGATAACGAATGCGCCGTATACCATTATCATATCATGGAGCAGGGCAACGACCGCGAATGCGCCCGCCGAGATACCGCCGATGTTGCGGAAGCGAAGTCCGATATAGATTATCATTACGACTACCGCAAGGAGCAGAGCCACCATGCACTTAGCGAAGAATGTCTTGCCGTTTGTCGCGGAAACGTTGGTGGATTCAAGTGTCTCGATATGATTGTCCGCATACTTTTCGATCAGGGCGTTCTTTATGGACTCCTGCTTTACCTCGTCAACGCCGCCTTTGGAGGAGAAGCTGAGCTGTAAAGTGGTCTTGCCGCTGGAGATGTCCTCGCCCTTCGTGACGGTGCATTCCTCGTCCACGGTGTCCTTGACGAGAGTTTCGACCTCGTCCGCGTCGATGTCGCCCTCATAGGTGTAGCTGATGAGCGTACCGCCCTTGAATTCTATGGCGATCTTCGGTATGCCCGCGATAGTCAGCGCCGCGAACAGCACCACAAGGCAGCTCGATACTATATAGTATACCTTGCCCTTGTTTGTAATGGGATAGCGCTTCTTTTTGAGGGGATCGACCCTCTCCGCGTCCTCTTTTACGCCGTAGAGGGACTTCTTTCTGAAAGCCTTGAATCTCGAAAGGGACTCCACCATAAGGCGTGAGCAGAAGATACCGAAGATGAAGTTTGTGATAATGCCTATCATCAGCGTGTAGCCCAGCGAGTAGATAGTGCCCGCCATGCTTGCGCCGAACGCCGCAAAGAAAGGCTTCAGCAGAGTTCCGAACACGCTGTCGGTAGAGCCGAAGGAGCCCATGAGGATTATAGCCACGAATATAACGGTGATGTTCGAGTCGAACACGGCGCTCCATGCGCGCTTGTAGCCCTGCTCGATAGCGCCGTTCAAGGTCTTGCCCGCGCGGAGTTCCTCGCGTATCCTCTCGGCAACGATGATGTTCGCGTCAACGCCCATACCGATCGAGAGTATGATACCCGCGATACCGGGTATCGTGAGAGTGAAGCTGTCAAAGGAATTGAAGAAGCCCGAAACGCAGGCGATAGTGCCGACCACCTGACCCACGAGGGCGATGGAAGCCACGAAGCCCGGGAGCTTGTAGAAGAATATCAGATACAGCGCCACGAATGCAAAGGCGATGATACCCGCCATGAGCATAGCCGAGAGCGCACCCGTACCGAGGGTCGGGGAGATGATGTTGGTGCTCGTAGCCACCAGCTTGAAGGGCAGGGAGCCCGCGTTTATCTTATCGGCGAGAGCCTTAGCCTGATCGTAGGTGAAGTTGCCCGAGATCTGCGCCTTGCCGCCCGTTATCGCCTCGTTTACGTTGGCATTGGATATGCAGGCGTCGTCCATCCAGATAGAGATGCTGCCCGAGCCCGCAAGTTCTCTTGTAGCGTCCGCGAAAGCGGAAGTACCCGTCGAGTCAAGCTCCAGCGAAACTACCCATTCGGTCTCGCCGTTGTCGCCGGGGTAGCCGCCCGCCTCAGCCTTAGTGACCTGTTCGCCCGTCATGATCTCCTCGCCGGTTGCCTCGGCGCCCTTGACGAAGCGGAGTATCGCGGTCTCGCCCAGCTCGCTGACGGCGGTCTCGGGGTCGAAATCGGTCTCGCCCGCCTGCCACGGGAATGAAACGATGACCTTGTTCTTGGTATAGTCAACATATACCTCGCTGTCGGTGATATTAAGGTTCAAAAGGCGCTGTTCTATGACCGCCTTAGCCGAGTTCATATCGTCCTCGGAAGCGTCATAATCGCCGTCGGGACCGAAAGTCGCATTAACGCCGCCGCGGATATCAATACCCCAGCGGATCTCGTTTGCGCCCTTTATCACCGTGTTTTCGATATCGCCGTACTTGTAATGCACCCCGAAGAACGTCAGGTAAGCGAAAGCAAGTATCAGCGCGAACACGATAAAGAATACAGGTTTCTTTGCACGTCGCACGTTATTTCCTCCTACTCGGGAGCGTCACAAGCACGACAGGGTCGGTGCAGCTCCCTTTACTTTCCTGCCTTAAAATGGCAAAAAGGCATACTTTCCCCACATTTAAAGCGATTCACCTTAATATTATACAACTTTTTCCTCTGCTTGTCAATAGCTCGGGAGAATAATTTTGTACAAATCCGCGTGATCCGGGCGGTATTTGTTTGTTTTGACCTTACCTGTACACCTCTTTGATCTTGATATGAGCGTCGCGGAGCAGGGCGAGCACATGATCGAGATCGGCGTTTTCGGGAAGTTCGATCGAGTATCCGCAGCCCGAGCCCACGGTCTTTGGGGTAGGGACGATCTTAACGCGCACTCCCTGACCGCGAAGATATTTCTCGGCGCGGACGGCGTAAGTCACGGAAGTCATTCCGATAAGATGACGCATAGTGTACCTCCTTTCTGTAGGGCGGAGCACCACTGCGTGTGCATCAACGCAGTTATGCCGCCGTTGCCCCGCCCTCGGATAACAACAAATTCTGTA
>CACZJT010000097.1 GCA_902781565.1 uncultured Ruminococcus sp. | reverse complement strand
TCAGGAGTATATCCGTAACCAGTTGCAGGAGGATATTGCGTGCGACCAGATGAGTCTGTTTGAGACTGTGGATCCGTTTACAGGAGAAAAGTACAAGAAAAAGTAAACAAGAACGCACATAGAACCCCTTAAGGGGTGGCACGGGAATGAAATGCGGTTGGCGGATCTTTCCCGACCCCTTAAGGGGTAGCGTCAGTAACAAGCCCTTATAGGGCTAACTCAAACCACCGGTTCAACCGGTGGTTTTGATTCGCTCTTGAAAAATCTCCCGTTATGTGGTATAATCATACTGAGGCGGTGATCGTATGAATGATAAGCTCGAAAGAGATGTGACTTATGTAAAAAGCGTGGGACCCAAGAAGGCTGAGGTGCTCGCCCGCGTGGGGATAAAGACGGTCTATGACCTGCTGCAATACTGCCCGAGGGATTACGTCGATCTCTCCGAGCCTTCGGAGATACGGACTGTCACCCCGAATGACGAGCGGTCTTACGTTATACGCGGTCGGATAGCTTCAAAGCTCCCGCCTTCGCATATCCGCAAGGGCATGACACTCTGCAAGGCGGTAGTCACAGACGATACCGACGATATCACCCTGACGCTGTTCAACCAGGAGTACACCTTTGCGAATCTCCGCGAGGGCGACGATGTGGTGCTTTACGGTAAGGTCACGGGGAACACCTTCCGCCGCGAGATGAGCTCTCCGCTCATATTTCCCGCAAATACTCCCGATCTTATAATACCCGTCTATCCGCTCACGAACGGGCTTACCCAGAATGCTATCCGCAAGGCTGTAAAGAGCGCCCTCGATCTTGTCGAGGGCGAGGTGGAGGACGTCATGCCCCCTGCCGTCCGCGAGAGCGCCGCCATGTGTACCCAGTATTACGCATGGGAGAACGTGCATTTTCCTAAGAGCATGATAGGCGCTCACGAGGCGCGGCGCAGGCTTATCTTCGATGAGCTGTTCGTCCACTCGCTGGCGATAGGCTATACCCGCAGTCTTGACAACGTATACAACAGCTGTCCCATGGAGCCCGTGACCTTCCACCGCTTTGAGGATGTGCTTCCCTTCAAGCTTACGACCGCGCAGAAAAAAGCCCTCGTGGATATAGCCACGGGTCTTTGCGGGAAGCGCCGCATGAACAGGCTCCTGCAAGGGGACGTGGGTTCGGGCAAGACCGCTGTTGCGGCGGGGGCGGCATACTTCGCCTTCATGAACGGCTATCAGTCCTGCATGATGGCGCCTACGGAGATACTCGCCGCCCAGCATTACAAGACCTTCCGCACCCTGCTCGAGCCGCTCGGGATAAGGGTGGGACTGCTGACGGGTTCCCTCACCCCCAAGAACAAACGCGCCGTACAGGAGAGCGCCGCCGCGGGGGAGCTGGACTGCCTTATCGGTACTCATGCGCTGTTCTCGGAGAACACTGCCTTTAAACGGCTGGGACTCGTTATGACCGACGAACAGCACCGCTTCGGCGTGGAGCAGAGGGCGGCGCTCTCTGCAAAGGGCAGCGACCCTCACCGCCTTACCATGTCCGCGACGCCCATTCCCCGCACCCTCGCGCTGATATTCTACGGGGATCTGGAGATATCCGTGCTGGACGAGCTTCCCGAGGGACGTATGCCCGTGGCGACCTACGCGGTCACTGGCAGGGTCAGGGAGCGGGCTTACGGCTTCGTGAAAAAACAGCTCGATATGGGTCATCAGGGCTATATCGTCTGCCCCGCCGTCGATGAGAGCGGGCTCGACATCATCGACGCCAAGAGCTACTACGAAAAGCTCGCTCGGGGAGCTTTCGCAGACTACAGGCTGGGACTTCTCCACGGACGAATGAACGGCGCGGAGAAGGAAGAGGTCATGGAGCTTTTCAAGGCGGGGGAGATAGACCTGCTTGTAGCCACCACGGTAATAGAGGTCGGCGTGGACGTGCCGAATGCAACTATAATCGTCATAGAGAACGCCGACCGCTTCGGGCTTTCCCAGCTCCACCAGCTCCGCGGACGTGTGGGGCGCGGCGGGCATGAATCATTCTGCGTGCTGATAACCGACAACACCTCCCCCGACAACGTAAAGCGCATGAAGACCATAAGCTCCACGACCGACGGCTTCCGCATAGCCGAGGAGGACTTGAAGCTGAGGGGTCCCGGGGACTTCTTCGGCACGAACCAGCACGGTCTGCCGACCTTCAAGATAGCCGACCTTACCCGCGATGTGAACCTGCTCGAAACGGCACAGAAGCTGTCAAAGAGATTCTTAGACGCCGACCCGCGCCTCGAAAAGCCCGAGAACGCCGTCCTGCGGGAGCTGGTGGGGAAGATAGTAGAGGGCGCGGCGGAGATGAACTGATACTGTATGGACGTGCGCCGAACTCCCGCCTGACGGCGGGTACGGGGTTGTGCAATAATCGCTTCGCATTCGTTATGATTTACAAATGCCGATGATATTTTTGTGCATTCATACGAAAATAAGCCGCAGCTATTGACATAGTATCAAAAATATACTATCATATATATACGAAAGTATTATTTTATTACTAACAGAGGTGACGATCTTGGATATGAGCTTTTTAAGACCTCTTGTTGCCGTCGATCTGCTGGTATTTACTATACTCGACGACCGATTGAAGATCGTGCTGGTGGAACGTGCGGAGGAGCCTTTCAAGGGACGGCTCTCGCTGCCCGGAGTGTTCGTGCGCGAGGGCGAGACCCTCGATGACGCGGCACAGAGGGGCATCTCCGAGGAAGCGGGTCTGCGGGGGATATACTTCGAGCAGCTCTATACATGGGGCGAAGCCGACCGCGACCCGAGAGGACGTATAATCTCCGTGTCCTACCTGTCGCTGGTGAACTCCGAAAGGCTGGCGCTGACGGCGGGAGAGCGCACCTCGGGCGCGGGACTTTACGACGTGGAGGAGATACTCGGCGGGGAGGAGGCGCTCGCCTTCGACCACAAGCAGATAATAGAGTACGGCAGAGAGCGTATCAAGAACAAGACCGAATACACCCGCATAGCCTTCGAGTTCCTGCCCGAGCTTTTCACGCTGCCGCAGCTCCAGAGGGTCTACGAGATACTTCTCGGCAAACAGCTCTATAAGGCGAATTTCCGCCGCAAGATAGCCCCGATGATAGAGGAAACGGAGCTGAAAACTTCGGGGGAAGCCCACCGTCCGAGCAGGTACTACCGTCAAAAGGCGGAATGACCGAATGACCGATCGTATGAAAATGCGGGATAACGCATTATATCGCATAATATAAAGGAATGATCTTTATGAAAAATTATGATGTTGTGATAGTCGGCGCGGGAGCGGCGGGGCTTTACGGAGCCTACAATCTTTCGCGGGAGCTTAAAGTGCTGGTGCTTGCGAAGCGTGAGCTCACGCTCTGCAATTCGGCGCTGGCGCAGGGTGGTATCGCGGGCGTGTACAACTCCCCCGAGGATTCCCCCGAGTTCCACAAGCATGACACCTTCGTGGCGGGGGGCTACGAGAACGACCCCGAATCCACCGAGATACTTGTGACCGAGGCTCATACCGATATCGGCAAGCTCATAGAGCTGGGGGCTGATTTCGACAAGCAGGCTGACGGCGATTACCACCGCACCTTAGAGGGCGGTCACGGCAAGCACCGCATTTTCCACCACGCCGACAGCACGGGCGCGGAGATAGAGCGGACGCTTCTCGAAACGGTCAAGGGGCTCGAAAACGTGGAGTTACGCGAGAACGCCCTTGTGTGCGACACCGCAAAGACCTCGACGGGCTTTTCACTGCTTGTAAAGGAGCTTAACGGGGAGTTCGATGTGGTAAACGCCCATTTCGTGATCTTTGCCACGGGAGGTATCGGGCGCGTTTACAAGTACACCACCAATTCCGCGATAGCTACGGGCGACGGTATCGCTATGGCTTACCGCATGGGCGCTGAGATCAAGAATTTAAGCTACATACAGTTCCACCCGACGGCATTCAACAACCGTCAGACCCGCGAGTGCTTCCTTATCTCGGAGGCGGTGCGGGGCGAGGGGGCGTATCTTCGCAACTGCAAGGGCGAGCGCTTCATGCACCTTTACGACAAGCGTCTGGAGCTTGCGCCCAGGGACGTGGTGTCGCACTCGATAATCTTCGAGAGCCAGCGGACGGGCAGCGATGAGTTCTACCTTGACATCACCCACAAGGACGCGGATTTCGTTCGGAACCGCTTCCCGATGATATACAAGAACCTGCTGGGGCAGGGGATAGACATGACGAAGGACTATATCCCCATATTCCCCTGTCAGCATTATCTTATGGGCGGCATAAAGGTCGATACGATGTCGAGGACGACGGTGGACGGGCTTTACGCCTGCGGAGAGTGCAGCTGTACGGGAGTTCACGGCAACAACAGGCTGGCTTCAAACTCGCTGCTCGAAGCCCATGTATTCTCGCGGAGGGCAGCCGCCGATATCAACGAGCGGGTCAAGACCGCTCCGAAGGACTTTGCGGAGCATGAGTTCGACCTGCGGGAGGGCGCACCGAAAATGCCCGAGGGCAATCGCCGCCGTATCCGTGCGATAATGCAGGAGGACTATTTCGTTATCCCGAACGTCAAGGGACTGGGGAAGGGTCTGGAGGAAGTCGAGAAGATAATGAACACTCTCGACACCGAGCGTTACGCCATAGACAGCGACTACGTTGTAGCCCGAAGCCTTGCGACCTGTGCCTACATCATCTTGAAGGAAGCCTATGAGATATGTCAGGGCAGTGAGGAGATACCCAATATGCCGAAGTTCGAGAAGCCCGAAGAAGTCTGATAATTCGGAATTCGGAATGCGGAATCGCACCAACAAGTTGGCGCTGAGAATTGAAGGTGTCCGCCTGCGGCGGACGTTTATGCGGTCGCTTCGCTCCGCATGATTTTGAAAGTGGGAAATTACCGCAAGCACAAATGAAAAGCAGAAGCTCTCTGTAGCACAAACCAAAAGTCTTAGGAAAGAGTCAAGGGAAGAACCCTTCTTCAGAAGGGTTTTCCCTTGCAGGGGAGCGCGAAGCGCGTGGGGGCAGCGCCCCCGTTGCGCCGCAGGCGCAAGAAACACACGTACCGACAAGACAAATCCCCGCCAAGAACCGCACACGAACCGCCCGCTTAAATCGGCGATATCAAAGAAAATCGTTCAGTAAGGGCAGAAGCACACCGACCCGCACAAATTACCGTGAACAGACGTATCGCCGATTTAATTGTGCAAAAGAGCGAAAGCGATTTTTGCACAACTCCCAAACCTGCCGCAAGGCAGGTGGGAGCAAGGTACACCATACGTTATCCACGGGCGCACACATAGGTGCGCCCCTACAGATAATTCGGAATTGCAAAAAGGGGGGTGATGTTACGGCTTTGTTCAAAAAGAAGGACAAGGAGCAGGCACAGGAGCAGGCTTCCGATATACACAAGCAGAGCGATGAGGAGCTTGAAGAAAAAGCCGCCGCTCTGAATGCCGCCATAAACGAGCGTTATGCGGGGGTCATCGCGGAGTATGCGCCGAAGCGCCGACATAAGGGCATACGGATATTCCTTATCGTGCTGCTGATACTGGCGGTGGCGGCGGGGATAGTGCTGTGGGTGCTGTACTCCCGGAAGAACGAGCAGTTTCAGACGGGGGTCATGGACGGCGGGGAGCTTTGCGCCGCTTACCTCGGAAGCGTGAACGGGAGCGAGTTCACCCTCTCGGAGGAGGGTATCGTGGAGGATTCGGCGCGGTTCGCATTCGTGAAGCTCGGAGGAAAAACACGGTTCGGGCGCATATATACCCCCCTCGCGGAGGGCGAAACGGAGCTTTACACCAAATACTACCCCTCCGAAAACGCGGGGGCGGAGTACGGGCGGTTCGAGATAAAGGTCGATAAGGAGCTTCACATAACCTACACCGAGGAGAAGATCACCGAGGAGGAGTACCTCGAAGCCGCGGGGCTTTCTCCGAAAAAGAACAGCGGAGGCGATAGTGATGAGCAAAATGAAAGCGGTACTTGACAAGCTGAAAAATGCGCTTGAAACAGCAGGCGCAGTGCAGTTTCTCGAACCTGCCGCAGAGCCCGAAGCGATCGCGGAGTGGGAGAGCGAGAAAAATGCCGCTCTCCCCGCAGAGATCAAGGAATTTTTGCAGTTCTCGAACGGGTTTGAGTACGGCATGAATTTCATGGTCTTTCCTCTCGGCAGGATACGCATTATCCGCGATTGGGTCGGCGTTCCCGACGGGTGGCTGCACCTCGGACAGCTGATCGGCGACGGGTGTTATATAGTTTCCGATGAAAACGGCGAGCTGTATAAATGCGACCACGAATCCCGTCCAATGCTCGAAAAATTCCCGCGTGAGAGCTTCGCGGAATGGATAGAGGGTCATGTGCTCGAAAGCATTTACGAGGACTATGATGTTTTTGAATAGAATTAAAAGGGAGAGATGACAATGCGGTTAATGCAGTTTCAGATCGACGACATGATAAAGTCCGCGCTGGCGGAGGATATAAATTACATCGACGTTACCACCGACTACCTCGTGGACGAGGACAAGACCGACACGGCGCAGTATGTCGCGAAAGCCGAGGGCGTGCTCTGCGGTATCGAGATAGCGCTGAGGGTGTTCACGCTGCTTGACCCGACGGCGGAGTTCGAGGTGCTGATACACGACGGGGAGCAGGTGAAGAAGGGCGACATCATCGCGCGTATCACCGCCCACACCCGCGCACTCCTCAAAGGCGAGCGCACGGCGCTGAACATCTTGCAGCACATGAGCGGCATCGCCACGGCTACGAACAAGTGCGTGAAGCTGGTGGAGGGCACGAAGGCGAGCGTCTGCGACACGAGAAAGACCCTCCCGGGACTGCGTATCTTCCAGAAGTACGCGGTGACGGTCGGGGGAGGGAAGAACCACCGCTACAATCTTTCGGACTGCGCCATGCTCAAAGACACGCACCTTGACGCCTACGGCTCGATCACGGGTGCGGTGAATGCCCTGCGGGAGAAAATGGGTCACACGGTAAAGATAGAGGTCGAGGTCGGGAACCTCACCGATCTGCGGGAGGCTCTCGAAGCGGGCTGTGAGATAATCATGCTGGACAATATGTCCTGCGGGGAAATGGCGGAAGCGGTGAGGATAACGGCGGGACGTGCGAAGCTCGAAGCCTCGGGCAATGTCACCGAGCAGACCATAGCCGAGATCGCGAAAACGGGCGTTGACATAATCTCCCTCGGAGCGCTGACCCATTCGGTGCAGGCGTTCGATATAAGCATGAAGATAGTCAAGGACTGATATACAAAAGCCCCCCGCAGGGAAGTGCCTGCGG
Organism: uncultured Ruminococcus sp.; assembly: GCA_902781565.1. GTDB lineage: Bacteria > Bacillota > Clostridia > Oscillospirales > Ruminococcaceae > YE71. The sequence goes on along the minus strand of CACZJT010000097.1, from coordinate 1,075 downwards.
GGGGTTATTCGGACGTTCAGATCTCAAATGTTAAACAAAGCCGTCAGTAATTTGCATATTGCTCCTGCCGAGCATCACACTCGCAGAACTGCACCGACACTCGGCGGGGCAAAAAAGCATATCATCTGAAAACTTCTGTCAGCCCTGCAAGAAGTAAGAACTGTAAGCAGAAACCTTATCATTCATACTTACTAAATTATAATCATAAGTAGATTCGTCACTTTTGAGTTCACAGCCAGCAATATATTGGCTAATATCGTACCAAAACCTGACGACTTTACCCTCCGGTCCATAAATATTATCCTGAAGGCTTACCTCATCATATCGTTCTGCAATGTCTTTCCATGTATCATTGTCGTTATACTCGATCTCAAGAGACTTTGTTACAAAACTCCCGGTATTTCCATTAAAATAACTACCTGAAAGCGTCAGAGTTTTGGTAGCTTCCTCCTCCACCGCAATTGAGAACGTCAGCTGTTCGGTATGAGCGCCCGCGGCGGTGGGTGTGCCGCCTGTCTTGACGAGGGTCAGATCTACAGACTTCTTTTCACTTTCTTCCGTAAACTCTCCGACCGTATCGCCCGCTTTAAGGGCGGTATCGCCTTTATTGATGTTGTAGGTCACTTCGGAAGTGCCGTTCGTTGCTTTGAATGTACTGCCGCTTGCTGTGTTGCTGCCCTTATCCAGCTTTACGACTATCTTCTTCCCCATCATATACTTCATCTCGGTGACGGCGATAGTTGTGTTCTGCTTGGTCTGCGCCGCTTCGTCATTTATAACGGCGGTCGAGGGGATAGTCACTATGTACGAGGGAGTAACGGTGTAGGTCGCGGTCGTTGAGCCTTCCTGCTTGCCATCGGTGTTCTTCTGGGTATCCTGCGTGATCGTAATATCGGTCTGGGTTGCCGGCGGGTCATTATCCGCGAACGCCGACACGGGGAGCATAGCCGCGGCTATAGCAAAAGCCGAAAGCCCCGCAAAAAATCTCTTTGTTTTCATGTGGTATTCCTCCTTGTATTGATATTCTGTAAATTATAACAACAAAAGCGCACCCCACGGAAAACCGCAGAGCACG
>CACZJT010000096.1 GCA_902781565.1 uncultured Ruminococcus sp. | reverse complement strand
CGCATGAGCCGTAAAGCACGAACAGTAAAGCTCACGCGCGCTTTTGCGAAGCTGCGAAGCAGCAAGCAAACCCACTGCGCGCGTGAGCGGGGGCTTGGGGGCTCCGCCCCCATTCTAAATAGGAGCTGAGGAGATTGGATATACGGAAGGGCGATAGGCTCGTGATGAAGAAGAAGCACCCCTGCGGGGCGAATGAGATGATAGTGCTGAGGACGGGTATGGACTTCAAGCTGAGGTGCGCGGGCTGTGCAAGAGAATTCATGATACCCCGAAGCAAGGCTGAACGGAGCGTTAAGGCGGTCAGCCGACCCGATGAGGGTTCGGAGGGTTCGGAGGGTACGGAGGACACGGAAGGCACGGAGGGCGGCAGGTCATGAGCGGCTGTAACATAAAGCGGAATTATCAGCTCGAACTCGATAAGCTCATAGCCGCCATACCCGAGGGGGAGACACCGACACTTATGCTTCACAGCTGCTGTGCGCCCTGTTCGTCCTATACTCTCGAATACCTGACGCGGTATTTCAGCATAACGGTGTTTTATTATAACCCGAACATCTCCCCCGCCGAGGAGTTTTATAAGCGGGTCGCCGAACAGAAGCGGCTGATATCGGAGCTTCCCGTTAAGAATCCCGTGTCGTTCATAGAGGGCGGATATGACCCCTCGGAGTTCTACACGGCGGTAAAGGGGCTCGAAAGTATCCCCGAGGGCGGCGCTCGGTGCTTTGCCTGCTACAGACTGCGGCTCGAACGGACGGCAAGGCTCGCGGCGGAGCTGGGCTTTGATTACTTCGCCACTACTCTTTCCATATCCCCCTACAAGAACGCCCCGAAACTGAACGAGATAAGCGAGGAGCTTGCGGGTGTATACGCGGTGAAGGCTCTGCCCTGTGACCTCAAAAAGCGCGGGGGCTATAAGCGCTCCGTCGAGCTTTCGGCGGAGTACGGACTTTACCGACAAGATTATTGCGGCTGCGTTTTCTCGAAGCGCGAAGCCGAGGAAAGGAGAGCTGCCCGTGAAGCCCGCGTACCCGATCAATATAACGAGAAGTGACGTAAGCCCCGAAAAGCTCCCGAAGGACATCTTTGCGGGGCTCGTTATCGCGCTGGTTTCCATACCTATCTCTATGGGCTACGCGCAGGTGGCGGGGCTTCCCGCGCGGTTCGGGCTTTACGGCTCGGTATTCCCGATACTCATTTTCGGGCTGTTTTCAAGCTCGAAGCAGTTCATCTTCGGCGTTGACGCCGCGCCCGCCGCACTGGTCGGAGCATTCCTCGCGGAGCAGGGCATAGAGAGCGGTTCGGCGCGGGCTGTGAGCATAGTGCCGATGATGACCCTCGCTACGGCGCTGTGGCTGTTCATCATGTACTTTCTCAAAGCGGGACGGCTGGTGAAGTACATCTCGACACCCGTGATGGGCGGCTTCATTAGCGGAATATCGACGACGATAATCCTCATGCAGGTGCCGAAGCTGCTGGGCGGCACGAGCGGGATGGGAGAGCTTCCCGAGCTTGCGGTACACATTTACAAGACCTGCGAGAACAGCTTCGTGCCCGCTTCTCTCATAATGGGCGGGACGGCGCTGGGGGTGCTGCTGCTGGGGAAGAGGTTCGCGCCGAAAGTCCCCATGTCGGTCATCGTCATGGCGGCGGGAGCGGTCGTGGGGTATTCGGGGCTTGCGGATAAGTACGGCGTTGCGAAGCTCTCGGCGATAGAGCGGGGTCTTCCCGCGTGGAGCTTCCCGCACATCGAGGTCGGCATGATAAGCGACGTCCTCCGCGCGAGCCTGCCCGTGGCGCTGGTCATAATGTCCGAAACGCTCCTCGCTTCGAGCAGTACGGCGGGCAAGCACGGACAAAAGCTCGACAGCGGCAGGGAAGTGCTTGTCTACGCTCTCGGGAATCTCTCGGCTTGCTTTGTGGGCTGCTGTCCCGTCAACGGGTCGGTATCGCGGACGGCTATGGGCGGTCAGCTTGGCGGCAGGTCGCAGGTCATGTCCCTGACGGCTTCTGCGGTCATGGCGGGCATACTTCTTTTCGGGACGGGATTTATAGGATATCTGCCCGTGCCGATACTCACCTCGATAGTCATAGCGGCGCTCATCGGCGCTATAGAGTTCGACCTCATAAAGGAGCTTCACCGTCACGATAGGCGGGAGCTGGTGATATTCTTCGGCGCCTTCTTCGGGGTGCTGCTTTTCGGGACGGTCTACGGCGTGGCGATAGGCTGTGTGCTGTCCTTCGCCGAGGTCATCAAGGGAACGGCACGTCCCAAGCGTTCATTCCTCGGGGTCATCGAGGGTCACGAGGGCTTCCACAGCCTTGAACGCAACAGCTGCTCCGTGCCGATAAAGGGCGCGGTGCTGTACAGGTTCTCCGGAAACCTCTACTTTGCGAACGTGGGGCTCTTCACCGACGAGATAGAAGCCGCCCTGAAGCCCGACACCCGCTGCGTCATAGTGGATTCGGGCGCTGTATGTGGCATCGACATAACCGCCGCCGAGAGCATACGCCGCCTTGACGACACGCTCAAAGCAAAGGGCGTGCGGCTCTACTTCGCTTCACACATCGGCTCCCTCAACGACCGATTCAGACAGCTTGGACTGGGGTACATGGTCGAGGAGGGTCACTGCCGAAGGACTATCCCCGCCGCGCTGACGGACGCGGGCTTTAAGCCGCCCTACACGCCCGAACATGAGGTAAAGACGGGCGTTCTCGGCGACCTCAGACGGCTCGAATTCGAGTGGGCTTTCGGCGAACAGGCGGAGCAGAAGCTCGAAGAATACGCCCTGCGGCTCGCGGACAGCGCCGAGGAGGGCGAGGACATAGGCGAGCTCATGGAGAACGGCACAGTCCCTCACGGGCTGGGGCTTCCCGACCGAGAGGAGCTTCTCACCCGCCTGCAAGCCCACGTCGGGGAGCTTTCGGACAATCTTAACGCCGACGAGCAGGAGCTTTCCGACGAGATAGAGCTTCGCCGCATAAGGCTCGCCGTCAGGCTGAAAAAGCGTGACAGAGCCGCTTTCCGCCTTATGGCGAAGCGTAATATGCAGTTCAGCAGGGCTCTGCGGGCGGCTCACCCCGAGCTTTATGAGAAGCTGAAAGAGCGCAGGCGGCTCGCGGCGGAGCATATCGCGGGGAAATACCCCGAATACGCCTCCGACATAGCGGAGCTTTACGAGACCACGGAGGACACATCGGAAAATGAATGACAGTGAACGCAGCATGAAATACTTCATACTCTTCTCGATAGGCGCGGCGGTGCTGCTGCCCGTCGGGACGGAGGTATATGCGAACCTCTCGCGGGGGATAGCGGCGGTCATCGTGCTGGCTCTCGCGGTGACGGCGGGGATACGCTTCGGACTTCTGCCGCCGAAAAAGGCTCTGCTGGGCTGTTCGGCGTTTCTGCTGTCCTCCATAGTGCTGAGTATGGTGGGTTTCGCGGCGATACACCCCGCTGTCAAGAGCTGGCTCACCGAGAACTCGAAATACTTCGAGATGACATTGCTCGACTGGGTGATGTGCTGGGCTAAGACCTTCGCGGAGCTTGGGACGGTGTTCCCGATATGCCTTGCGGTGCTGGGCATACGCAAGCTCTGCGGACGGCTCGAAAGCGGCGAAAGCTCCTCGCAGATGATAGACGATGCCTTCTCGGAGGACGGGAAATGAGCGCGGCGGGTATCTATATCCACGTCCCCTTCTGCCTGCGCAAATGCCCCTACTGCGCCTTTTATTCGCGCATTTATTCCACCGAAGCGGCGGAGGAGTACGTGCGGGCGGTCTGCCGCAACATCGCGGCGCTCGCGGACAGGGACATCACAGCCGATACGGTGTATTTCGGCGGCGGCACACCCTCTCTCCTGACATCGGAACAGGTCGGGCACATACTTGATACTGTACGAAAAAGTGTACACCTCGCCGACCCCGAGATCACCCTCGAAGCCAATCCTACGAGCGTTACGGAGGAAAAGCTGCGGGACTGGCTCGAAGCGGGGGTGAACAGGCTGTCCGTAGGATTCCAGTCGGCGGACGATGAACAGCTGAAATTTCTCGGACGTCTGCATGATTCGGCGGGAGCTGAAAACGCGGTGATAAAGGCGCGGGAAGCGGGCTTTCGCAGCATATCCTGCGACCTCATCTTAGGCTCGGAGGGTCAGGATATCGGTTCGCTCGACCGCACGCTTGACAGGCTGCTCTCACTCCCGATAGACCACCTCTCGGCGTATATGCTGAAAATTGAGGAGGGCACGCCCTTTGACAGCGCGGAGATACGCTCCCGCACCGCCGATGACGACACCCTCGCCGACCTCTACGAGCGGCTTTGCTCCCGCATGAGCGCCGCGGGGTGGGAGCATTACGAGATATCGAATTTCGCACGGGAGAGGTCTTACCGCTCGCGGCACAACACGAAATACTGGCGGCTCGATCCCTACATCGGCATAGGACCCTCGGCGCACTCGGACTTCGGCGGGCGAAGGTACTATTGTCCCGACGATCTGTCGGCGTTCATCGAAGCCGACCTACAGCCCACCGAAACGGAGGACAGCTCTCCCGACCGCGCGGAGGAATACGTCATGCTGGGGCTTCGGCTCTCGGAGGGGGTAGACCTCGGGCGGCTCACCGAGTACGGCGGGGACGCGGAAGCGTTCATGCGCCGCGCAAAGAGGTTCGCGGGAACGGGTCTTTTGACCATCGACGGCGAACGCGTGAGCCTGACGGAGAAGGGCTTTCTCGTCTCCAACAGCCTTATCGCGGAGCTTGTTTGAAGCGTTATTCACGGGTCAGTTTCTTGATGACCGCAGCCGCTGCCGCCGACTGCCGTTCAAGGTCGGGGTCGCTGCCGTCCAGCAGGTTCGAGCAGCTGTAGACCGCGAAGCCCCCGCAGTTCTCGTCGTTCATGACGTCCTCTATCTGTTCGGCTATGACACCGCTGTACTCGCTGCCCGAAAGCTCTCCGCCGCGGGCGGTCTTGTACATTCCGAGCCCGACGACAAGCTGCCTGCCGTCCTCCGTCATTTTCTCCCATTCGGCAAGAGTATCGGTGAAAGGACAGACCGCGTTATCGTAGCCGAAATATATCTGCGGCGCTATGTAGTCGCAGAAGCCCTCCTCCGCGCACCAGCGCCCCACATCGGCGTACAGCGCGGAGTAATTGTTCACGATATTGCCCTGGGGGGAAATGCCGAAGGGTATGTCGGGACGGACGGACTTCACCGCCGAATACAGCCCGCTCACCAGAAGCGAACAGTTCTCTGTGCGCCATTCGGACAGGCTGAGGGAGGTGTCCGCGGCGGCATACAGCCCCGCGTCAAAGGCGGGGTCGGTGGTCGGGTAGAAGTAGTCGTCTATGTGTACGCCGTCTATGTCGTAGCCCTCGCAGAGCTCCCGCACCCCCGCCGCCGCAAGCTCCCGCACCTCGGGAACGGCGGGGTCGAGCCAGTAGTACGAGTCATCCTCGGGTCGGACTATGTATTCGGGGAAGCTCTCGGGGTCTGACTGCCATTCGCCTATGAGTGTTCCCTCGCAGCGGTACATATCCTCCTCCCCGCTGCAGCGCAGGGGATTTATCCAGGCGTGTATCATGAGCCCGTGGGCGTGAGCCTGCTCGGTCATGACGGCAAGGGGGTCGCAGTCGAAGGTCAGGTACTTGGTGGGCGCGAAAAGCTCCGAATCGTAAAAGGCGTCCCCGAAGGCGCGTACATGGGCGTAGACCGTGTTAAATCCCATATCGGCAAGCTCTCCGAAAAGCTCTCCGCAGTCGGCGCGGAAGTCCTCCTCGCAGCTCTCGCGGGAGAACATATCCGCAAGCTCGATGTAGGTGAGCCACACCGCCCGCTGATAGGTGTCCGTCGGAGCGCTTTCATTGTTCTCCTGCATGAGTTTCACCGCCGACACGGGCGGAGGACTGCTCCGCATGAGAGCGGGCTTGTCCGCATTAGCACAGCCAGTCAGCGCCGCCGCAAGCCACGCCGCGATGAACGGGTATCTGTAGTTTTTCATTTTCATCACCCCCGAAACAGTATATTCGCGGGGCGGCGGGGATATTCCTCGGAGAGCATTGAATGAACGGAGGCGAGCAAATGCGGGAAGCGGTCAAGACAGTCGGCATGGTGCTTGCGGGCGCGGATATAGTGTGCTTCGTGCTGCTGCTCTCGAAAGCGGTGCGGAAGATAAGCGGACTTAGTGGCGTAAAGGGCATCATCGCGGGCTTGGGCGGAGCGGCTGCATTCACGGCGTTCATGCTGTTCATGCTGCGGGACGAGGTGGTGGAGCTGCTCATGAGCCGCCCTTACGGAGCCTGCGGGGCGTATCTGATGATACTGGCGGCGATAGTCGGGGCGTTCATGCTGACCCGCGAAAAGAAGGAACGCCTTACCATAGAGCAGCTTGACGAGCTGGAGGGCAGCGAGTTCGAGAACGTCTGCGCGGGCATACTGCTGGACAGGGGATTTACGGACATAGAGCTTACGAAGGCTTCGGGGGATTTCGGGGTGGATATCCTCGCGGTGTACGAGGGACAGATTTACGGCATACAGTGCAAGCGCTATTCCTCGCGGCTGGACTCGAAGCCCGTTCAGGAGGTCGCAGCGGGGGTAACGTATTACGGCTGTGACGTGGGAGCGGTCATGACCAACAGCACCCTTACCCCACACGCCGCCGAGCTTGCCGAAGCCGCGGGCATTGAGGTATGGGACAGAGACACCCTTACCGAGTGGCTGGAGGAAGCCGAGTGAAAAACCAATTTGCGGACAAATATTTTCGTATCGAAAAGCGGTCATCTTCGGAGGATCGCTTTTTTGAATTTAAGGTAAAAATTTTGTTCCGCTATTGAAATCATGCCGCCGATGTGGTATAATATAATAGTATTTGACAACATTTAAAAACATTTAAAAAGCAGGTGTTTTGATGATGAACAAAAAAGAGATCGCGGAGATAAAGAAGAATTTCTCCACCGAAAGCGGTTTTTTCACTATGGGCAAGGTGCTTTCGGCACTCATCGACCCCGAAAAGAATATAGTGTATCAGCACGCGGCGCTCTCGCACCTCATGCCCTCGGAGGAGCTGGAGCTTATCATGGAAGCCCTCAAAAAGACCCTTTCGGGCACGCTGGGGAAGAACCTGCGGGAGTATCCGTTCCCCAAGGAGCAGTACGAGGAGGACGGTACACAGCGCTATATGCATTCGGTGCTGACCTCGCGCTTTGAGGACGAGGAGCAGAACACCGGATTCCTGCGGCGTATCGCGGACAACATCGAGTACATATCGAGCTTTGCGGTGTTCGCGGCTCACTGCACCTATTCGGTCATGAAGAAGAACAAGAACGATGATGACATGGACGAAGCCGACACCGACTACAACTTCATCATCACGGCTATTTGTCCCGTGGAGCTTCGCATGGACGGGCTTATCGTCACCGAGGACACAGAGGACGCTGAAGGTGAGGGCGAAGGCGAAGAAAAGGGCGAAAAGAAACAGCGTATCTGCAAGGCAACGGAGTTCGACCGCGTGATACAGCCGCCCACGGACGGTTTCCTGTTCCCCGTGTTCAGCGAGAGGGCGCCCGACGTCAATGCGGTGCTTTACTACACGAAAAAGCCGAAAGACCCGAACATCTCGGTAGTCGAGGACTTTTTGGGCTGCGAGTTCAGCTTCACGGCGAACACCGAAAAGGAGATGTTCCAGACGATACTCTCGAAAGCGCTGGGGGAGGACTTGGATTATTCGCTGATAACGGGTGTGAACGAGAAGCTGACGGAGTTCGTCAATTCCTCGACCAACGACACGGAGCCCGCGCAGGTGGACAGTGCGAAGCTGTCGAGTGTGCTGTGGGAGTGCGGGGTGACGCAGGATAAGCTGGAGCATATCCCGCAGGTATTCGACAATGCAACGGAGGGCAAGAGTCTGACCGCCGCGAACCTTATCGACCGCAAGACCACGGTAGAGACCGAAGGCATAACGGTGAACATCGGCAAGGACTGTGTAGACAAAGTACAGACCTCGGAGATAGGCGGCAGGAGATGTCTTGTGATAGCGCTTGACGAGAGTGTATCGGTAAACGGATTACCCGCGAATGTAAAGCCGATAAGCGAGAAAGCATAATTTGGCAGGGCAGAGCCCTGCACGAAGTTCGCGATATTTTTGCCAAAGGCAAAAATTATTTGTAGCTGAAATATCGGACACCCGCGGCAGTCGGTCAAGGGATTTTGCCCCTATGTTTATTTGATGTAGGGCGTATGAATGTACCTACTTGTGCAAATAAAGAAAGCGGCACTCTGTAGCACAAATACGCCGGATGCAAGGGGCGGCGTTAGCCCCTTGCCGAGGTCAAGGGCGAGGAGCCCTTGCAGGGGAGCGCGAAGCGCGTGGGGGCGGCGCCCCCGTTGC
>CACZJT010000095.1 GCA_902781565.1 uncultured Ruminococcus sp. | reverse complement strand
AGTCCGACGTTCCTGTTCAAAATCGGCTATTTCAAGCTGTTTGCACTGCTCCGTGATATATTCCCAATCAAGCGATTCGCCCTTGATTTTGCAGTAAACGTAACAGTCCAAAAGTGAGCGTATACTCGTACCGCCACCGTTATAGTGTTTCCACTCATGGGCGGTCATGTAGACATAGAAATCCTCATCGGATAAGTGATAGCCGTAGCTGTTGCCATCGTCCTTACGGAGCAGACGCTTTGTACGTTGTTTCACCCATTGCCTTGCAAGTCGCAGGCTTTGTGATCTGCGATGTGGTGTTGACCGTTTCAGTTATATCCGCACCACCGTTCAGGCACTTCTTTTCAGCGGTAACAGAGCTGTTATCGGCTGCCCATTGTAAGAACCTGTCTTCAAAAACCTTGCAGTGCGACAGCACAACTGCGGTTTTTCGCCTTGAAATCGACTAAATCTCGCTGAAAATCCACGCACATTTCTTGTGAAGACAGGTTCTAAGTTGCATCAGCATATTCGGGAGTGAGCATTTCGATCTCAACGTCCTTAGTCTGCACAGCAAATGCGCTGTTAGTGAATGTTGCCGTATATCTGCCCAAGCCCTTTGCACCTGCCGTAGGTGCTGTTATCTCTGCATAAGTTACCCACAACTGCGGTCGCTTTCCTTGATTGCTGAGCCGTCAGCACCGATCTTTGTCTACTAACCTTTTAGGAATTAGTATTACATGGAGCTGCGCTTTTTCACTGAAATTTGAGAGTAGCTCTCAAATGTAAACGATGTGTTAAATATCCCTCTCCACCCTTGACATTTGTAATGAACTGTGCTATAATCTCAAATTGAGAGTTACTTCTAAATTTGAGAAAAAGTGACGGAGGATAAGGATATGAAAAAATTCACGAAAAAGCTCGCGGCGGCGGCAATGGCGCTCACCATGCTTGCGGGAACAGGCTGCGCGGCGGCGGGAAAGTCCGCGGACAGCGAGGACAAGCTCGGGATAGTGTGTACCATTTTTCCCGAATACGACTGGGTGCGGGAGATACTGGGCGATAAAGCCGATGGCGCAGAGATAACCTACCTGCTGGACAAGGGCGCCGATCTGCACAGCTTCCAGCCCACCGCCGAGGACATCGCTAAGATATCCCGCTGCGACCTGTTCATATACGTGGGCGGCGAGTCCGACGAATGGGCTGAGGACGCCCTCAAGGAAGCCACCAACAAGGATATGAAGGTCATAGACCTGCTAAGCACCGTCGGCGACGGCGCAAAGGTCGAGGAGCTCAAAGAGGGCATGGAGCCCGAGGAGGAAGAGGAGGAAGCCGAGGGCGAGGGAGAAGGCGAGGAAGAGCCAGAATACGATGAGCACGTTTGGCTCTCGCTCAAAAACGCCGAAACGATCTGCGGTGAGATCGAGAAGGCTCTCGCGGAGCTCGACCCCGACAACTCCGACACCTACAAGGCGAACCTCGACGCCTACAACGAGAAGCTCTCGGCGCTCGACAGCGACTTTAAGACCCTCATCGACGGCGCAGGCGGCACGACCCTGATCTTCGGCGACCGCTTCCCGTTCAGGTACTTCGCCGACGATTACGGGATAGACTACTACGCGGCTTTCGTGGGCTGTTCCGCCGAAACGGAGGCGAGCTTTAAGACCATAGCCTTCCTCGCGGAGAAAGCCGACGAGCTTAATGCCGACACTATCTACACCATAGAGAACTCCGACGGAAAGATCGCGCAGGCGATAATCGGGGCGTCCTCAAAAGGCGGTATGACGGTCGCGGAGCTAAATTCGGTGCAGTCCGTATCGCGCGAGCAGATCGAGGGCGGTGCCACGTATCTGAGCCTTATGCGGAAGAATTACGACGTCCTCAAAGCAGACATCGGCTGAACAAAAACAGCGGGAACGCCCTCGTGAGCGTTTCCGCTGTAATGTTTTTACGGAACTGTCAAGCCTTCGCGGGAGCGGGGGTCTTGGAAGCCTTAGAGAGCTTGCCGCTGTCCTTCGAGCCGTCAATGCAGGAGAATACTTTGCGGACGTGCTTTTCCTCGGGCTTAGCCGTGAGCAGGCTCACGACAGGCACGATCACGATACCGAACAGCATAGCAAATGCGCCCGCATTGATGGGCGAATGTACCGCAAGTCCATGCTCGCCGCCGATGAACATGGTGTTTCCGCCGATGGTGAAGTAGAACATATGCGCAACGGTGATGCCCACGCCGCAGATGAACGAAGTCCATACCGCAGCCTTGGTGACTTTCTTCATGTAAAGACCCCACAGGAAGGGAGCGAGGAATGCGCCCGCCAGTGCGCCCCAGGAGATCGACATGAGGGTGGAGATTATCGCAACGGGATTTTTGAGCGTAACTATCGCGATAACGCAGGAGAGCGTCAGGAACAGCGCCACGAATACGCGCATGAGAAAGACTTCCTTCTTCTCGTTCAGCTTGCCCTTCATGAGGGGCTTTATCAGGTCGAGGGTCAGTGAGGAGCTGGAGGTCAGTACCAGCGAGGACAGCGTTGACATTGAAGCCGAGAGCACCAGCACGATAACGATACCGAACAGAAGCTCGGGCAGAGATTCCATCATCGCGGGAACTATGCCGTCAAAGCCGCCGACAGGTGTGCCCGTTTCATCGGCAGTAACGAACAGCCTGCCGAAGCCGCCGAGGAAGTAGCAGCCGCCCGCAACGATGAACGCGAAAACGGTGGAGATAACGGTGCCCGCCTTTACGGAGCGGTCGTCCTTTATGGTGTAGAACTTTGTGACCATCTGAGGAAGTCCCCATGTGCCGAGGGAGGTAAGGATAACTACGCCCACGAGGTTCACGGGGTCGGGTCCGAACAGCGAGTTGAACACGCCCGTGCTGCCGTCCTTTGCGGGGATAGCTCCGAGGGCGTCCATAGAGCCGCCGAGACCGCCGTGCTTATTGAGGATATTGATAACGACCGCGGTTATGCCCACGAGCATTACAAGACCCTGTATAAAGTCATTGAGGGCGGTAGCCTTATAGCCGCCGACGATGACATATACCGCCGTGATTATTCCCATTACGATTATACATACGGAATAGTCAACATGGAAAGCCTTCTCGAAAAGCCTTGAAAGACCGTTGAACGCCGAAGCGGTATAAGGGATAAGGAAAATAAATATTATCACCGCCGCCGCGAGCTTCAGAGGCTTGCTGTCGTAGCGCTTCTCGAAGAACTCGGGCATAGTGCGTGCGTCAAGGTGTTTTGACATCGCACGGGCGCGGGGTCCCAATATCAGCCACGCCATGAGCGAGCCTATGACCGCGTTGCCGATGCCTACCCAAGTCGCCGAAGCGCCGTAGTTCCAGCCGAACTTGCCCGCATACCCGACGAATATGACCGCCGAGAAGTAGGACGTTCCGTAAGCGAACGCCGTGAACCAGGGACCCAGCGCTCTGCCGCCCAGCACGTAGTCTGATGTACCCGAGTTCTTTTTTCTGTAATAAGCGCCAATACCTATCATAATACACAGATACAGTATCAGCACTGCCCACATCATCATAGATCATCACCCTTTTATGTTTTTACCTTTTAACGCTTTATGGTTTTTAGGCTTTTACTCATTAAAGCGTTTTTCGCTATACATAACATTATACAGCAGGTGCGAAGATTTGTCAAGGGCTTTTTTCACCGAGATCATTATTTTATATCAGATAACCAATTCACTGAAAGTTTATGATAAAAACTATTGACATACCCCTCATGGTGTGGTATAATAGTAAAGCAATCAGCGAGGGTGACAAAACCCGAGCAGAAAATATCGCGGAGTGGAGCAGTTCGGTAGCTCGTCGGGCTCATAACCCGAAGGTCGTAGGTTCAAATCCTGCCTCCGCAACCATTAAATGAGTGATGATCGGCATGGTATGTCGGTCATCTTTTTTATATGTACGGGCGTTATGACCAATGGTAAATTTATCCCTGCAAGGGAGCTTGACGACGAGTGATGAGCCGTGCTCGTGACACTGAAAAGGGATATTCCCCGGTCGATCTTGCACATACATATTATAGGTGCAACTTACAAAAATGATGTCTTGGTGTTTAAATGGCGTAATATCGCGGTTTCAGCGTGTATTGTACCCAAGCCCAATTTGCTATGATATAATATAAGTTACCTTCACCAGATGGCTGAACTTTATTTGCAGCCTGAAACGTTATTTTACACTGTATTATTGGCGATTTTTGCAATTCTACCGCTATTGAACTTTGCTGATTCAGGATAAAGCCATAGGGCAAACAATTAGACAGCACAAAAAAATATTCTACGTTATGACCAAAAGCAGTCTGTGCAATTTGTGCAGGCTGCTTTGTTGTTGGCGGTAATATACAAGCACCTTATGACTTCCTGTTATCGTGTATGCAAATACTTTTTAAGAAATTTTCAAAAAGTGTAACCTTTTCTGCAAATTTCCCGATTATTATAGTGAACAGAGAAAGGGGGCGGCAAAATGGAACACGATATTTCCGATTCTGAGCTTATCAGGCTGTACTTAGCGCGCGATAATACGGCTGTTGAGCTGACAATGAAGAAATATGGCAGCAGACTTCTGCATTTTGCATTGGGCTTTCTCGGCGATGAGCGTGATGCGGAGGAATGCGTGAATGATGCGTACCTGAAGGCATGGGATTCGATACCGCCGCATGAGCCTGCCGACCTGTATGCGTATCTTGCAAGGATATGCCGTTTTACTGCCTACGATATGATCGAAAAACGAAACACCGTAAAACGCGGCGCAATGGTCGTGGAACTCACTCACGAAATGGAAGAGTGCATACCGGATACATCAAGTAATACAGATTTGCCAAGCGCAGAACTTACGTCTTTGCTCAATGATTATCTCGGAACGCTGAAACGTGATGACCGTTCGGTATTCATCAGACGTTACTGGTTCGGAGAAAGCGTGAGCGATATAGCAGGACGTTTCGGCTTTTCGGAAAGCAAAGTAAAAACATCTCTGCACCGCACACGGAAAAAACTGAAAAAATACTTGATAAAGAGAGGGGTATACTTATGAATGGAAACGATATTATGAAAGCTATGACAGGGATAAATGAGGAATACCTGTCGGAGTCGGAGATAACGGTCACTAAAAACAGGAAACACTCAAAGGGCGTATTTAAGCTGACAGTCGGGATAGCGGCGGCGGTGGTGATCGGAACGGGTGCGATAGGTGCTGCGGCTTACAATGCGGGATACCGCATAGAGGGCGGCGAGCTTGTGCGTAAATTCTACGGTGAAGATGCAGAAAGGCTCATTGGCGATGATGCTGTAAATGACACAGAAACAGCTGATAACGAGCATTTTGTAATATCTATGTATTCGTACCTGACAGATGCAAGAACATACAGTGCGATCTGGTGTATAGAAGCAAAAGATGAGGAAGCTGCTCAAAAGCTGAACGATCTTGGAGAATACAACGTCCCAACTGTACAGGTCAGATATTCTGATGGCTATGTTGCCAATAGCAGTTACTCTGTCAGCACAGATCGAGCTCTCAATGATGACTTCCACTATTACTTTTATATCCGAGGGGTCTTTGATGATGATATTAACGGTGAAGTGTCCTTTATTATCAATGCAAATGGTATGCCGGGCATTAACGATGATGAATTTCGTTTATTGCCCGACGATAACACGGTTTTAGACATTATATCAGAAGATGATAAGTCAAGTGCGGGGATAAGTTTTACAGTTCCGACAAGTTCAAATGTAAAAACAGAAAAGCTCACGGGAGATAACGGAATAGAATTGGATATTTCTCCATTGGGAATAACATATTATCATATCGGCATTGATAAGCCTTTTGAATGTGGAGCTCCGCAGATCATCTACTCAGACGGTCACCGTGAGACCGTTGGTGACTGCGAGATAAGTCAGACTGAAAACGGCTGGTATTACAATATCCTTTCAGAGAGTAACAAACTTCTGGATACTGATAACATCATCGGCGTGGAGATAAACGGTGTGGAATATCTCAGATAATACTATTTCGGCGTGCTTTCGGTGGGGCGCAGCGCTGTTCTGATGAGTCCCTCCCAAATCTTGTGTAAACCTCCAAAGTAGTGTATAATAGAAGAAACACTGCTTTGGAGGTTTTATACTAATCCCTAAAATGTTAGTAGACAAAGATCGGTGCTGATGGCTCAGCAATCAAGGAAAGCGACCGCATCTATTGCACTATTTTGCGATCACACAAAATTTGGGGTCGAGTCGAAAATGCTATCCGCGGGATTCTATCGGGGTCTTCCGAACGCAAAAAAACGCTCCCTTCGCGGGAGCGTCCATGATTTTTCCGACCGAGCCTTTCAGCTCAGAGCTCTCCTGTCCGAGAGCAGTTTGTGAAGCGCCGAAGCGCTCCCCGAATGGATATGCGCTATGGGGACTTTGTTCTTCTTAGCCTCCTCCGAGGCGCTTATCAGCATTTTGTGGGACACGGTGTCGGTGAAGAATATCACAAGATCGGGCGAACCTATCTTCTTGCGCAACCCTCCCCGCTCCTTTGTGAATACCTTCGCCTTGTAGCCGTATTCGCTGCAAATGCTCTTGTACCTGTCCTCCATTCTCTCGTTCCCGCCAACAATTACTACGCTCATATATAGAACCTCCGTTCGGTATCCTATTAAAGTTCGCATACGCTAACTATCGTTCATACAAGTTAGCTATTGCTAACTGAATATATTATAGCACACATCTCTCCGCTTGTCAATAGGTTTTGCAAAAAAAATCAATTTATTTACAATTTCTCTTTTCTCTCACATATTTAGTCAAGGAGAAAAAATAAATTACACTTTATGGCGAAAATGACTGTTTGAGGGCTTGAAATATAAAAGATTTTGTGATATAATTGTAAAGAACGGGTGATCCCCGCTTACCATTCCCATACGAAAGGCGGTATGACCATATGACCATAATGAAAAAAAGAATAATGTCCTGCGCGGCGGCAGTCGCCGTGCTTTCCCTTATCGCTTCCTCATCTCCCGATCTTGCGGGCGGGCAAGAGATCGGGGCTTATGCCGAAGGGGTGCAGTATACCTATGAGATCACTCCGATCATCTCGAATTTCAACGAGTTCTTCTTCGTCAAGACCGACGACCCCGACCCGAGCTCCTTCCGATTCGCGGACAAGTCCTCGAAGTACAGCGAAGATTCCTACATCTCCGCCTACTCCACCGAATTTGCCGACGTGGACTACGAGGACAGCTCCACCCTCCGGACGGGCGGCGGGTACATCTTTTCGAGCTACAGCACCGACGGCGGCGAGGTGGTGCTCCAGAAGAAGGAGAACTACACCTGGACGGATACCGATGTCACAGTGAACCTGCCCGTCCTCGTGGACGATGTTGACTACCTTATCGACACCTACGCCACGAAGGACAGCTTCTTCGATAATATGTCCGCGGTGCAGTCGGGATTTTCGTCCATATGCCTTTACAGCGGTTCGAGCATACGCGGTGAGCTTTACCGCAACGAGAACCTCAAATGGCGGCTGGCGAACTCCCCTCACGCCGATCAGAAGCTCTACATCAACAGCCCTTACTCCCGCAGGAACGGCAAACGCCTGCTGGCTTCGGCGATCTACCCCTACCGCTACGATTCTCTCGGGTTCCCCTCTGTCATGGGAACGGTATCGAAGCGGCTGGACAGCTCCTCCTCCTACACATGGGACAGCTATAACCACTACCTGATAAACGTGACCTACAATGGCGAGACCAAGAGCTACGGCGGCGCAGGCAGCGGCGAGGGCAAGGAGATATCCGAATCGGATATCATCAAGCGCTACGACCTCTCCGACAGCTCCGACGAGATCACCATTGACAGCACCCTTTCTCTGCTTAGAGAATATGCCAAGATCAGCGTTCCCGACGATATCCCCCGCGAGGATGCCCTCACATGGGAGAGCGTTTACAACACCGTGGGGAGCGGCGCATGGGTAAAGACCGCCAACGCCTACGCATATCTTTATCAAAACGATGACCGAAACTATCACTACGCCGAAGAATTCGGCACGGGTCACAGCATTTACTGGAGCGGAAGTCTCGGCATGGCTTCCGATACATGGGTGGACGGAAGATACCTCAGCGTTCACGAAGCCTTCGTCAAGGGCGAGAAGTTCGAGGATCACTCCACAAGCTCGATCATCTTCACGAACATGAAGCTCCCGCAGGTGACTTTCACCTACTCATATACCTACAACTACTCGGCGGGCAAATACGAGAAGAAGTACAGCGACGTCAGCGTTTCCGAACGGACGGTGAACGCGCGGTTCGTTTACAACAGCACCGAAGGCTGTCACGTTGCAGACAGCTCCACCATCGGCAGCGGGAGCTATGACGATCTGAAAGCACTGGCGGAGCAGGGACTCATATCCGCGGATATCCCGGCGAAGTTCAGGCTCACCGCCGAGGACGCCAAGGCTCTCGGAGTTGACGCCAAGACCGACATCGACCCCGAGTACGGTTACAGCTACAACGGCAAGGACGACCCGGGCACGCCCTTCGGCACCGCGATACTCTACGGTGACACCGACGTAAGCGGTGAGGTGGATATGCGCGACCTTGCGCTCTTGCAGCAGTATCTCGCCAACTGGAACGTAGAGATAGACCTTGAGGCAGCCGATGTGAACGCCGACGGCACTGTTGAAATGCAGGATCTCGCGCTCTTGCAGCAATACCTCGCGGGCTGGCAGGTAAGGCTCGGCAAATAATAATGCTGTATAATAATACTAAGGATTCATCAAGAAATAACTTGCACGTTTCTGCTAGTCTATTTTTCCTTGTGCTTCGTGCTAGTCTATTTTTCCTTGTGCTTCGTTGCACTCCCTTGAAATACGACAGTATTCCTGCGGTCGTGCGCCTAGCACAAGAAAAAATATCCGTCGCATAAACGCACAACTTATTTCTTGATGAATCCTAATCCCTAAAAGAACAAAGCAGGCTTGCCGCGCGACAATGCCTGCTTTTGTTTACTCATTAAGATAGGTTTTGAGGTCATTTAACCATTTTGGTATGCGGTCGGTCTTTATCATGAGAGAACCGTTCCTGTACTCCGCTGTCTCCGTGAAGCCGTTCTCATTGTCGAACAGCCGAACTTCATTACAGTAGGGAAGAACAGCGGCGAGGTCTGCGAAACGCTTGCCGAATCTGCGGCAAACGAGCTCGGTCGGTATGTCATGACCGCCTTTGCGGACACGGTTTGCTATACGGGAAATGCTTTCCTCTGCGCTGTCAACGCCGATATAATACAGCCGTATGAAGTAGTCAAGCTCTCTCGCCCGCCGAATGGTCTTGACAGTACGCAAGCCCGAAAGCGTTGTTTCCTGCGTGAAATTCACACCCTTTTCCAAACAGTCATCTATGCGCCGAATAGCGAGTTTGCCGCCCTTGATACGGTCTCCACCCTGTTCGGCTGTCAGCTTGTCGGTGTCGATGATGATACCCAGATCCGAACTCTCCGCAGACAGCACCCCCGACAGACTGCTTTTCCCGACGCCGTTCACGCCGCCGATGATGGTATATATCTTCATAACTTCACCTCATTCATCGCTCATCATGTGATCGAAGTGCCTTCTGTAGCGCTTCGGGATATTGATACCGACCATGAAGCCAAGCTCGGAAAGCACGTCCGAGATCGCCGTGAAACCGTCCCTGTAGAATGCCTTTATCCTCCGCTGTTTGTCCTCTATCTGCTTGTAATCGGGCGGACAGATGAACGTCCAGTCCGCGCCCTCATCATCAAGGACAATGCGGAAATACTTGTCGATATCCCGGCTGTCAATGCCGACCTTTTCAAGCAAAATATGATACTCCACAGCCTCGTCAATGTGACTCATGATGACAGTTTTACCGTCGAATGAGATCAGCACCAGCAGCGGTTCTTTGTCACTCAGAGCCTTGTTCACGTCGCTGTCGGAGGGGTATTTCGTGATGTTCATTCGCTGTCACCGTCCTTGTTATCACGTTCAACAGTCTCACGGATAGCGCGGTTAATGAACCCGTTGAGGCTCTCGCCTCTCTGCTCTGCGTGCTGACGGAGCTGTTCACGCTCGCCTTTTTTTACTTGTAATGCGATCCTGTCGTAAGTTTTGGCATTATACTTATTCTTTGCCGTAGTTGCAGGCTTAGTCATGTGATCACCGACTTTCTTAATTGTATTATAGCATAATACATTTTGGTGTGCAAGTATATAAAATAAACAAAAATAGGTGTGTAAGTTTGTTTATTATACTAATCCCTACAGCAATCCAAGAAAATAGCAGCATAAAGATTTCGAGGCATAAAGATTTCGAGAGAAAATTTCACAGTGCAAGGAAAACGACCGCAGCCGTGGGTACAAGCACAGCTTGTACAGCGCACTGCAAGGGAGTTTGACGTAGCAATGTGGAATTTTATCCATTTCTATGAGGAATTCCTTACCGCATATGAAAAGGCACAGAAGGTTCAAAGGGGCGTTTATTATACTCCGCAGCCTGTTGTCAATTTCATTGTCAGAGCGGTTGACAGCATTCTGAAAACGGAGTTCGGGCTTGCTGACGGTCTGGCATCGGAAGAGACAAAGACCGTGAAGTATATGCGTGAAAAGATCAGAGGTCAGGGCATGACCGAGGACACAAAGGAAGTGTCTGCGGTTCAGATACTCGATCCCGCAACAGGAACGGGAACGTTCCTGCGTCAGACCATTCTGCAAATCTACGATAATTTCAAAGCCAAGCACAAGGGTGAAAGTGCGGAGCAGATTAGAAAGGCATGGAACGAGTATGTCCCAAAGCACCTGCTGCCACGTCTGAACGGTTTTGAGCTGATGATGGCTCCCTATGCCGTAGCACACATGAAGCTCGCTATGGTGCTGAAAGATACAGGCTATGATTTCGGCGGCGACCACCGACTGAATGTGTTCCTGACCAATTCGCTTGAAGAAGCAGGCAAGGACGATTTCCAGATGACGCTGTTTGACAACGATCCGCTTGCGTTTGAATCTATTGAAGCGAATCAGGCGAAGAAGAATAACGGCATTACAAGAACGGCAGGGTGTACATCAGCAAGACGCAGTATTTCGACAACGTCCCACAGGCATAGTGGGAGCAGTATATCGGCGGATACCAGCCATTGCAGAAGTGGCTCAAAGACCGCAAGAAGACTGCGCTCTCCGCTGAGGACATCGAGCATTACAAGAAGATCATCGCAGCTCTCAGACTCACCGAGGAGCTTATGGCGGAGATTGATCAGGTTGTGGAGTTCTGATATGACGTAAAAAGGACAGATGCTTCTCAAATGGAAGTATCTGTCCTTTTGTTGTTATAGCTCGCTGTAAAGGTCTTGCTTATAGTAGCTGTGATAAAACTTCTATATGAGCGCAATCCTTTAATGCCGCAGCGTCCCTTATTTGCTCACTGCTTTTATTCTCGCCATCGCACGCTTCAGAGCGTACTGCGTGTGGATATACTGCCGCGTCGAGAGCTGCTGCCGCAGACGCTCCTCCGCTCTCGCTTTCGCTGCCTGCGCACGCACAAGGTCTATGTCCTCGGGACTTTCCACCGTGTCCGCAAATACCTTCACGAACTCGGGCATTATCTCGATGAAGCCCTCCGAAACTATCGCACGCCGCCATTCGCCGCCCGTCAGAAAACGTATCTCTCCCGCTGTCAGACAGCAGATCATGCCTTCGTGTCCCGCCAGTATCCCGCGGCTCCCGTCGGTGCTCGGGAATACCATGTTCTCGCAGTCGCCGCCGAAATAATACTTGTCCGCGGCGTAAATGTCCAGTCGGAATGTCTTAGCCATTCCCGTCACCTCCGAAGTGTTATTCTTCCTCCAGCCGCTTCGCCTTGGCGATAACGTCGTCTATCGTGCCGACGTTGTGGAATGCCGCCTCGGGGTAGCTGTCCATCTCGCCGTCAAGTATCATCTTGAAGCCCCTGAGCGTTTCCGAAAGCGGCACATAGCAGCCCTGAACGCCCGTGAATGTCTCCGCAACGTGGAAAGGCTGCGAAAGGAAGCGCTGTATCTTTCTCGCGCGGAGAACGGTCTTTTTATCCGCATCGTCGAGCTCCTCCATGCCGAGGATAGCGATGATGTCCTGCAATTCCTTGTATTTCTGTAGGACTTCCTGCGTGCGCCGTGCTATGGTATAATGCTCCTCCCCCACGATATCGGGTTCGAGTATGCGCGAGGTGGAATCCAGCGGATCAACGGCGGGGTAGATGCCCTGCTCGACTATCTTACGCGAAAGAACGGTCGTGGCGTCAAGGTGTGTGAAGGTTATCGCGGGAGCGGGGTCGGTAAGGTCGTCCGCAGGCACGTAGACCGCCTGAACGGAGGTTATCGAGCCGTCCTTGGTGGAGGTGATACGCTCCTGCAAGCTGCCCATTTCGGTAGCGAGGGTAGGCTGATATCCCACCGCCGAGGGCATACGTCCGAGCAGCGCCGACACCTCGGAGCCCGCCTGCACGAATCTGAAAATGTTGTCGATGAACAGAAGCACGTTCTGGTGTGCCACATCGCGGAAATACTCCGCCATTGTAAGCCCCGTCTGAGCGACCCTCATTCTCGACCCGGGGGGCTCGTTCATCTGCCCGAAAACAAGGGCAGTCTTTGCGAGAACGCCCGACTCCGTCATTTCGTGCCAGAGGTCATTGCCCTCGCGGGAGCGTTCGCCCACGCCCGTGAATATCGAATAGCCGCCGTGTTCGGTGGCAACGTTACGTATAAGTTCCTGAATGAGCACAGTCTTGCCGACGCCCGCGCCGCCGAAAAGCCCTATCTTACCGCCCTTAGCGTAAGGTGCCAGCAGGTCTATGACCTTTATGCCCGTTTCGAGTATCTCGACCACGGGGCTCTGATCCTCGAATTTGGGCGGGTCGCGGTGTATCTCCCAGCGGGTATCGGTATCGACCTCGCCCTTGCCGTCAATGGTATTGCCCAGCACGTTGAACATACGTCCGAGGGTAGCTTCACCGACGGGGACTTTTATGCAGCTGCCTGTCTGAGTGACCTCCATGCCCTTAGAGAGCCCGTCGCTGGCGGCGAGCATGATAGCGCGGACGATATTGCCGCCCATATGCTGAGCGACCTCCATAACGCGGGTCTTGCCGTCAAGCTCGACGGTCAGCGCGTCACGCACCTGCGGCAGGTTCCCTGCGGGGAACTGCACGTCGATGACCGCGCCGAGTACCTGAACTATCTTACCTTTTTCCATAATAAAACACCTTTACTTGCAAATTCGGAGGATACGGATAAATCATAATTTGGCAGGGCAGAGCCCTGCACGAAGTTCGCGGCATTTTTGGCTACGCCAAAAATAGTTTGTTGTTTAACTTTCAGACACCCGCG
>CACZJT010000094.1 GCA_902781565.1 uncultured Ruminococcus sp. | reverse complement strand
AGAAAGCGGCACTCTGTAGCACAAACACGCCGGATGCAAGGGGCGGCGTTAGCCCCTTGCCGAGGTCAAGGGCGAGGAGCCCTTGCAGGGGAGCGAACGCAGTTCGCGTGGGGGCGGCGCCCCCGTTGCGCCGCAGGCGCAAAAAGCAAACGTACCGAAAGCACAAAGCCGACCGAGAAAAGCAAGTCCGAAAGTCCAAAGTTAAATCGGCGATATCAAAGAAAAGCCGAGCAGTAAGGGCAGAAACGACCAAATCAAGCCAACGTCCCGAGAACAGACCGTATCGCCGATTTAATTGCACAAAAGAGCGAATGCGATTTTTGTGCAACCCCAGACCCGCCGTCAGGCGGGCAATGGCAAGGTAAACCCTACGTTATCCACGGGCGCACACATAGGTGCGCCCCTACACAAATGGAACAAAGTAACGTTGTTCGAGTTAAGGGGCGGGAGCTGCACCAACGCAGCCCAGCCGCCCCGCCCTACACCAAATAGTGCAACGCGGTCAGCCTTACAAATACTGATTTATAAAAACCGCAGACCGTGTTTCTCCCCACGGTCTGCGGTCTTATGCTATAAATATCAAAAGGTGTATCGTAATTTATCCTATCGCCGCAAAACCCGCTTCGAGGTCGGCGATTATGTCGTCGATGTGCTCCGTTCCTATCGACAGACGTATCGTGTTCTGATGAATGCCCTGCTCCTCAAGTTCCGCTTCCGTCAGCTGGGAATGCGTCGTGGACGCGGGGTGTATAACGAGGGACTTCACGTCCGCAACGTTCGCAAGCAGCGAGAATATCTTCAGCGCATCAATGAACTTCCACGCTTCTTCCTTGCCGCCCTTGATGTCAAAGGTGAAGATAGAGCCGCCGCCGTTCGGGAAATATCTCTCGTACAGCGCGTGCTGCGGGTGGTCGGGGAGAGAGGGGTGATTCACTTTCTCAACAAGCGGGTGCTTCGACAGGAACTCTACTACCTTCGCGGCGTTCTCCGCATGACGGTCGAGCCTGAGCGATAGGGTCTCAATGCCCTGCAACAGCAGGAACGCATTGAAAGGCGAAATTGTAGCACCCGTGTCGCGGAGCAGTATCGCGCGGATATAGGTCACGAATGCCGCCTTGCCTGCCGCCGCAGTGAAAGAAACTCCGTGATAACTGGGGTTCGGTGCGGCGATAGGCGCGTACTTCTCGGGCTGCCAGTCAAAGTTGCCCGAATCCACGATAATGCCGCCCAAAGTCGTGCCGTGACCGCCCAGAAACTTGGTAGCAGAGTGAACAACGATGTCCGCACCGTGCTCAATAGGTCTGATGAGGTAAGGGGTGCCGAAGGTGTTGTCGATGACCAGCGGTATGCCGTTCGAGTGGGCTATCTCCGAAAGAGCTTCGATGTCGGGAATGTCGCTGTTGGGGTTGCCAAGGGTCTCGATGAAGATCGCCTTTGTCTCGGGCTTTATCGCAGCCTTTACTGCGTCAAGGTCGTGAATGTCAACGAAGGTGGTGTCAATGCCGTACTGGGGCAGGGTGTGGGCGAGCAGGTTGTAGCTGCCGCCGTAAATGCTCTGCTGGGCGACGATGTGCTCACCCTTGTATGCGAGAGCCTGAATGGTGTAGGAGATAGCCGCCGCGCCCGAAGCCACCGCCAGCGCCGCAATGCCGCCCTCCAGCGCCGCAACGCGCTTTTCCAGCACGTCCTGGGTGGAGTTGGTGAGCCTGCCGTAGATGTTGCCCGCGTCCGCAAGCCCGAAACGTGCCGCCGCGTGCTCGCTGTTGTGGAAAACGTATGAGGTGGTCTGATAGATCGGCACTGCCCTCGAATCGGTTGCGGGGTCTGCCTGTTCCTGTCCTACGTGAAGCTGTAATGTTTCAAATTTATAGTTGCTCATGATGATTACTCCTTTATAATATAGATAAACTTTGATGAATCCTTACGGTATGAAATGTATCCTCACATTCGTCCGAAGCGGAAGTTTATCCGAAGCAGAGAACCGAATATCGCTGTCATGATAAGCACTCCTTTTTGATGTGTCCGAATCGTCATAATTCCTATCGGGTATGTATGTATTATACCACACAAATCATATATTGTCAATAGGAATTAGAGGAAAATATTGCACAAATCTGATGTACGTTGTCAAGGACGATATTGTGGAATTATCACAAGCATGAGCTTCGGATAACTATATTATAGTAAATGACATATATTATCAGACATTTGATGTAGGGGCGAGCATTGCTCGTCCGTGAATACAGGCATTGCTATTATTCAAGCATTTATTCTGACGTGTACTATATGATTCGCGGGCGCACATATAGGTGCGCCCGTTTCCGAATATGCGCCGCGTATTTGGGGCGGGTTCACAAAAAATTTACAGTCGGCACGCTTGACAGGAAGAGGAAAGGGGTGTATAATAATTAGGTGACAGAAAGCAGAACATCTCCGTTCTCACCTTAAACGCCGCAGGGCAGTGAAAAGGTCGCCGTTATGAGTTTTTAAGCGGGGCAGGCTCCGCGCTTTTGATATGACTTTCGGCAGACGGGAATGTGAGTGTTCCCGTCTGTTTTATTTTGCTATGGAGGTGTAGTGTTATTAACAACAAGGATTATAAGATCAACGAGGATATCCGCGATAAGGAGATCAGAGTGATCGACTCCGAGGGTAATCAGCTTGGCATCATGTCAACGAGGGAAGCGCTCGAAAGAGCTTATGCGGAGGACAAGGATCTCGTGAAGATCGCTCCTCAGGCGAATCCGCCCGTTTGCAGGATAATGGACTTCGGCAAGTTCCTGTTCGAGCAGCAGAAGCGCGAAAAGGAAGCCCGCAAGAACCAGAAGGTCATGGACGTCAAGGAGATCAAGATGTCGTCAACCATCGACACCCACGATTTCGAGACCAAGGTGGGTCACGCCATGAAGTTCTTAAAGAACGGCGACAGATTAAAGGTCGAGGTACGTTTCCGCAAGAGAACGCTTGCACACCCTCAGTTCGGCGAGGAGCTTTTGAAGAAGTTCGCCGAGGCTGTGACGGAGGCAGGAGTTGTTGATAAACCGCCTAAGATGGAGGGCAGGAGCTTCGTCATGTACGTATCTCCCAAGTCCGCAAAGCAGTGACCTTGTGAATAATATTAAGGAGGATAAATTTTATGCCTAAGATCAAGACACATTCCGGCGCTAAAAAGCGTTTTACCGTTACCGGAAGCGGCAAGGTAAAGTTCCAGCACATCAACAAGAGACACAGACTCAACCAGAAGGATCACAAGCGCAAGAGACAGCTCCGCGGGGCGGCTTATGCCGATGATTCCAATATCGCAAACGTAAAGGCGCTCATTCCTTACAAGCACTGATAGCAAGAGCTGTACGTGTACGCCTACAGGAAAACAGGAAATAACAGGAGGTAATTTACTATGGCTCGTATCAAGGGCGCAATGATGACTCGCAAGAGAAGAAACAAGACCTTAAAGCTCGCAAAGGGCTACTTCGGCGCAAAGAGCAAGCATTTCAAGATGGCTAAGCAGGCTGTCATGAAGTCGGGTCAGTATGCATACATCGGAAGAAAGCAGAAGAAGAGAGAGTTCAGAAGACTGTGGATCACAAGAATATCCGCCGCCGCCAATCTGAACGGCATGAACTACTCCACCTTCATGAACGGCTGCAAGAAGGCAGGCATCGCTCTTAACAGAAAGATGCTTTCCGAGATCGCTATCAGCGACCCCGCAGGCTTCACCGCTATCGCAGAGCAGGCTAAGGCAGCACTCTGATAAACAGATCATTCCGCGCACAGGCTGCTTTCGGCTTGTGCGCTTTTTGTTATACTCCCCTCTGTTTCGACCGCAGTTGGGCTGGCGCCCTGCAAGGGAGTGCAACGCAGAGAAAATCTGTTTCTGTGCGAAGATATTGGTGGATTTGGAACAGAGGGGAGTATATTATCCGGAGGTCAAAGTTATGCTTATTTCGGGCAGGGATAATCCTAAGATCAAGCTGTTCAGGAAGCTCGCTTCGAGCAGGAAGGAACGCGCGGAGCGGGGGCTTTTTGTCGTCGAGGGTATGCGGGGCATAGTCGATATCGCGGGGGAAGCGCGGATAGAAGCGCTTTTTGTCACCGAGGAAGCCCTCGCAAGGTACGCGGACACCCTCGATCTCTCACGGCTCTCCCTCGTGGAGGAGAGCAGGCGCTTCACCGTCACCGGGGAGGTGGCGGCGCGTATGTCCGACGTGGGTAGCTCGCAGGGGGCGTTCGCCATAGTCCGCAGGCTCGATATACCGTTCTCGGCGGAAGCCCTGAGAGCGGGCGGGAAGTACCTCGTCCTTGACGGGGTGCAGGATCCCGGGAATCTGGGTACGATGATACGCACCTCCGCGGCGGTGGGGCTTGACGGGGTGATACTCGCGGGGAACACCGTCGATCTCTACAACCCAAAGACCGTCCGCTCGGCGGTGGGGAGCATGACGAAGATAAAGCTCTTCATCGAGAAGGACACCGCGCTCGTGTCGGAGACTCTTCACGGGCTGGGCATACGTACATATGCCGCAGTCGTGCGCGGAGGGAAGGGAGTTTCCGAGACCGATTTCTCGGGGGGCTGTGCCGTGGTCATAGGCAATGAGGGACGCGGGCTCGCGGACAGCACGGCGGAAAGCTGCACCGAGAAAGTGACGATAAAAATGCGCGGCGATACCGAGTCGCTCAACGCGGCGACCGCCGCTACAATATTGCTTTGGGAGATGAGCGGACGTGACGGATAACGGCAATAACGGCAATATTTTCGAGGATAAGCGAGTATACTGGGTATGGATAAGCCTTGTGATGGGCGCGGGGAACCCCGCCGTCTGGGAGCTTTGCAGGGGGTATAAGCACATAAACGACTTCGCCGAAGCCTTGAAGGGCGGCGAGTTCGATGAGAGCCTTTCGGCGCGGCAGAAAAAGAGCTGTGCAATACCCTTCGAGAAAGCCGCCGAGCTCATCGCGGGCTGTGAGGAGCGGGGAGTGCAGGTGCTGTGCTTCAGGAGCGAGGGCTATCCCGACAGGCTGAGGCGCATACCCAATCCGCCTCATGTGCTTTTCGTTCGGGGAAACTTGAAGCTCCTCTCCGAAACGCGGGGAGCGGCGGCGTTCGTCGGGACAAGAGCGCCCACGGCATATTCGGTGAGGACAGCCGAGCGCCTTTCGGCAGAGCTTGCGGAGCGGGGCGTTACCGTCCTGACCGGCTTGGAAGCGGGCATAGACTCCGTTGCGGCGGAAGCCGCCTGCGAAGCGGGCTGTGCCGCGGGTGTGCTCGGACGGGGCATATTCGGCGATGAGCAGGATAACGTGCTTATCGGGCGGACAGCCGAAAGGGGAGTGCTGATAGCCGAATACACCTCCGCACGCGAGTTCGGAAAGATGCAGTTCGACAGGCGAAACCGCCTTCTCTGCGGGCTTGCGGACGCGGTGGTGTTCATAGAGTGCAGAGCCGACAGCGCGGGGCTCAACAACGCGGGACACGCTTCAAGGTACGGCAGACCCATATTCGTGCTCCCGCCCTCGGACATAGGCGACCCGCGCTTTTTCGGGCAGCGCGACCTGATACGCGCGGGCGCTGCGCCGCTTTTCTCGTCGGAGGATATACTTCGGGGAATAAACGCGGCGGGCAGGGCGTACTATGAGACCGAAGCCATAGCCGAGATATCAAAGCGCAGACAGCACAAAAAAACCGCCGCCAAGCCCATTGTGGAGATAACGGAAAATGCTCCCGATAACGAAAATATGAAAAATGAGCAAAAAAATACCGATGAGGGCTTGCATAAATCGGAAATGTCTGCTACAATAGATATAAGCGGGCTCTCCGCAGAGCAGAGGAAGATATACGAAGCCCTGAAGGAAAACGGCGAGGTCCATCTTAACCGTCTTGCCGAACTGACGGAGCTGGATATGACCGAACTCATCTCGGAGCTTAGCTTCATGCGCATAGACGGGATAGTGACCGAGCTTTCGGGGAAACGCTACTGTCTTTGCTGAGGGAATGTGAAGAAAGAAAAAGTTTGGGAATCGTTAGGAGAGGATAATTTGTCGAATCTGATAATAGTTGAGTCGCCTACAAAGGTGAAGACTATAAAGAGATATCTGAGCGGCGATTACGAGGTCGTGGCTTCAAAGGGACATCTGCGTGATCTCCCCAAGTCTAAGCTGGGCGTCGATATCGAGAACGACTTCGAGCCGCATTATATAAATATAAAGGATAAGGAAGCCACCATCAAGGAGATAACCAAGCTCGCCAAAAAGTGTGAGCACGTCTATCTCGCAGGAGACCCCGACCGCGAGGGAGAAGCCATATCATGGCACTTAGCGCAGATACTGGGGCTCGACCTGAATGACAAGAACCGCGTGACATTCAAGGAGCTGACTGCAACGGGCATAAAGGCGGGCATGAGCGCTCCGAGACAAATTGATATGAACCTCGTTGACGCACAGCAGGCAAGGCGCGTGCTGGACAGGATAGTGGGCTACAAGCTGTCCCCGTTCCTCTGGAGGAAGATACGCCGCGGACTTTCCGCGGGGAGGGTGCAGTCTGTGGCGGTCAAGATGATCTGCGACCGCGAGGAGGAGATACGCAAATTCGTATCCACCGAATACTGGTCTATAGACGCGAAGTTCAGGACGGAGGGCATGAAGAAGCCTTTCTCCGCGAAGCTGGAGACAGTTGACGGAAAGAAAGCGGAGCTGTCCTCCAAGGAGCAGACCGACGGCGTGCTCTCGCGGCTCGAAGGCGCGGCATTTACAGTGTCGAACGTTAAAAAGAGCGTGCGCAGGAAATCCCCCGCCGCGCCCTTTACCACTTCGACCCTACAGCAGGAGGCTTCAAAGCGGCTGTCATTTCAGGCTCGCCGCACCATGAAGGTCGCACAGGAGCTTTACGAGGGCGTTGATATTAAGGACATGGGACCCGTGGGTCTTATAACCTATATGCGTACCGACAGCCAGCGTATCTCCGATGAAGCCCGCAATCAGGCTTACGATTATATCAGGCAGAAGTACGGGGAGCAGTATATCCCCGACACGCCGAACAAATACAAGACCAAGGGCAACGCTCAGGACGCTCACGAAGCGATCCGCCCCACTCACCCCGAGCTCACTCCCGATAAAGTGAAGCTGAGCGGAGTTTCCTCCGATCAGTACAAGCTCTACAAGCTGATATGGGAGCGCTTCATGGCGAGCCAGATGGCGAAGTGCCAGATGAACACGATCTCGGCGGACATCGAAGCTAACGGCTGTATTTTCAAGGCTTCGGGCTACTCGATCAAGTTCGACGGATTCACGGTGCTTTACGAGGAGACTTCCGACGAGGAGAGCGGCTCGAAGAACGATCTTACGGGCATAGAGAAGGGTACACCCGCGGAGCTTGCGGAGCTCGAGGGCAATCAGCACTTCACCCAGCCGCCCCCGCGCTACACGGAAGCCGCGCTCGTAAAGGCTTTCGAGGAAACGGGTATCGGCAGACCGTCCACCTACGTGCCGACTATCACGACGATACTCGCACGTAACTACGTGGAGCGGGACGGTAAGCAGCTAAAGCCGACGTCTTTGGGAGAAGTCACCAATCAGCTCATGAGCGAGCATTTCGACAAGATAGTTGACGTGAAGTTCACGGCGACTATGGAGAGCGACCTCGATAAGGTCGAGAACGGCGAGATGCAGTGGAAGGACACCATCAAGGAATTCTACGGCGATTTCGAGAAGGAACTCGACGAAGCCGAAAAGGCTATGGAGGGCAAGCGGGTCAAGGTGCCCGATGAGGAGACCGACCAGATATGCGAGGTCTGCGGGAAGCCTATGGTCATAAAGCTGGGCAGGTTCGGGAAGTTCCTTGCCTGTACGGGCTTCCCGGAGTGTACCAACACAAAGCCTGTCGTCCACGATACGGGCGGTACCTGCCCCTTCTGCGGCGGCAGGGTGCTGCTCAAAAAGTCCAAGAAGGGCAAGAAGTATTTCGGCTGCGAGAAGAATCCCGACTGCCGATTCATGACGTGGGACGAACCTCAGGCGGAAAAATGCCCCAACTGCGGAAGCACCCTGTTCCGCAAGGGCGGCAAGAGCGGCAAGCTCGTCTGCCACAAAGAAGGCTGCGGCTACGAACGCGACCTCAACACATGAGCCGGCTTTTCACCGACCTTCATTTCCGCTGTTTATTCGCCTGTCGGCGAATCTTGGGGGGCTCTGCCCCTCCGCCCCGCCGGGGGAAACCCTTCTGAAGAAGGGTTCTCCCCCAGACCCCCTTCCTAAGACTTTTGGTTTGGCGGTCGGTACACGAGTGCCTTGTTTCACAGTCTGAAGGGTCATACAAGAATTGATATTAAAGTGCAATGCTCACCGACCGCCAAACCAAAAGTTTTAGTGGGGGTCCGGGGAGAACCTTTTTCAAAAGGTTCCCCCGGCGGGGGCAGAGGGGGCAGAGCCCCCTAAATTCGCCGATAGGCGAACATACGATGAAAGCGAGGGTCGTTGAGAAGATGGTTCAGGTAGTCGGTGCGGGTTTGGCAGGCTGCGAGGCGGCTTGGCAGATAGCGAGTGCGGGGATACCCGTTAAGCTCATCGAGATGAAGCCCGCGAAGTACACCCCCGCCCACAAATACAAGGGCTTTGCGGAGCTTGTCTGCTCCAATTCTTTGAAAGCGGACAGGTTAGGCTCGGCGGCGGGAATGCTCAAGGAAGAGATGCGGCGGCTGGGTTCGCTCACTATGCGCTGTGCGGAGAGAGCGAGAGTATCGGCGGGGGGAGCCCTTGCCGTTGACAGGACGCTGTTCTCCGACGAGGTGACGGCGCGTATACGCTTTCACCCGCTGATAACCGTTGAGGAGCGGGAAGTCACCGAAGTCCCCGAGGGTCGGGCGATAATCGCAACGGGTCCTCTGACTTCCGACGCGCTTTCGAAGAGCATAGGGCGGCTCATAGGCGGGGAGTATCTGTACTTCCACGACGCGGCGGCGCCGATAGTCAGCTTTGAGAGCATTGACATGGACAAGGCGTTTTTCGCGTCGAGGTACGGGCGCGGTACTGCGGACTACATCAACTGTCCGATGGAGCGGGAGGAATACGAGCGCTTTTACGAAGCGCTTATCCATGCCGAGAGCGCACCTCTGCACGAATTCGACGGAGGTTTTGACTGCAAAACAGGGGGCGGCACTAACAAAGTTCGTGCGGGGGATAAGCCGCCCGTTGGTGCAGTGACGAACGAAACGGAGCGCAGTGAGGAATGCGCCGACCTTTCAGGCGGCGTTCCCCCATTTAAAAGGGGCTTGGGGGATAAGCCGCCCGTTGGTGCAATGACGAACGAAGCGGAGCGCAGTGAGGAATGCGCCAACCCGTCAGGCGGCGTTCCCCCATTTAAAGTCTATGAGGGCTGTATGCCCGTCGAGGTGCTTGCGAAGCGGGGCGCGGACACTATGCGCTACGGACCGCTGAAACCCGTGGGGATATACCACCCTGTCACGAACAAGCGTTATTACGCGGTGGTGCAGCTGAGAGCCGAGAACGCGGAGGGCACGATGTACAACCTCGTGGGCTTCCAGACCAACCTTAAATTCGGCGAGCAGAAGCGGGTATTCTCGATGATACCGGGGCTTGAAAACGCGGAGTTTTTGCGGTACGGGGTCATGCACCGAAACACGTTCATAAACTCCCCTAAGCTCCTGACACGTCATTTCAATATGCGCGAGCGCCCCGAGCTTTATTTCGCGGGGCAGATGACGGGGGTCGAGGGCTACATAGAATCGGCGGCGAGCGGTATCATCGCGGGGCTTAACATGGCGCGTGCGGTGAAGGGTCTGCCCCCCGCGGAGCTTCCCGAAACGACCATGACGGGTGCGCTCTCACGCTACATCAGCGACCCGACTGTGACGGACTTCCAGCCTATGGGCAGCAATATGGGCATACTCCCGCCGCTCCCCGGGCGTATAAGGAGCAAGCAGGCGAGGTATGAAGCGCTTGCTCTGCGTGGGCTTTCTGCGCTCAGTGAAATGCTTATGGGGCTGCATGAACAAAGTTCATGCGGAGGATAAGCCGCCCTTTCGCAAAAAGAGAGCGGAGCGAACGTTTGCGAAAGCCTTAAAGCGGCGTTCCCCCAATAAAATAGGAGAATGTGATATGGGCTTTGGGATAAAGACTTGGGTGACGGCGTTCGCGGCTGCGGTTTTGGGGACGTTCATGATCTTTTACGGGAATCTGTACGGCTTTGAGTTCTACACGGGCGGAATGGCTTTAAAGAAATGGGTGATGATACTGTTTGCGGCAACGCAGGTAATGATATTCGCGGAGTACGTCTATTCGGGACGAAAGGACAGCGGCAAGCAGCTCATGTACCGATTCGTGCAGCACGGGCTTCTCGGCTTCGTCTGCGCTTACGGCGGGTACATCATCTACAGCAAGACCGCCGACCTGCGCGGCACGGACTTCCCGAGCGCCACGAGCATTTACAACGTTCTTGTGCCTTTCTGCTTTCAGAGGTACTTCCTCGTAACGGGAGCGGCGGCGGTGGTGTGCGTGATCGTTTGGCTCATGCGGAAAAGGAAAAAAGAAAATGGATAAAAGTGTAAAAGATAAGCTCGACAGCATATTGAACTTAGACGTAAATAACGGTACCGAAAAACTGACTTCCGAACAGCTTGACAGATTTGAGGGTCAGTATGGAGTGACCGTGCCCGATGAGTACAGGGAGTTTCTGATAAATTATTATTCATGTTACGTAAGGGAAGATCTTTATCACACCATGCTTGAGAGATCATCTCTCACCCCGAAGGACGGAATGGAGCAGGTCGATTATTTTTATAATACGGAGTTTATAAAAGGTGCCGAAAGCTTTATCGCGGCATACGGGAAGAAAGTGCTCCCTATCGGGCGAACCGGCGGGGACTATATATGTATCGGTGTTCAAAAAGATGATCTGAATAAAATATATCATTTGTACCATGAGGACAGGGAAAGAGAGGACGGTCTTTACCTTGCCGCCGATTCTTTCAATGGTTTTATACTCGGTTTTGAATACAGAAAGCCCGAACGTAAATATGAGAGCGGTAAGATAAAATTGCATTTAAGTCCGGAACTTATGGAGAGTCTTGAAAAATACCGCAGAAACAAAAACGATACAAAAGCGGAGGAAAAATAAATGAACATAGTAATAGACGCATTCGGCGGGGACAATGCTCCGCTCGAGGTGATAAAGGGCGCGATAGACGCCCGCAACGATTTCGGCGTTGATATAACGCTGGTGGGCGATGAGGGAAAGATACGCGCCTGTGCCATGGATAACGGTCTTGACATCGAGGGTCTGGCTATACGCCACGCCGACACGGTGATAGATGTCTGCGAGGACCCCACCGAGGTCGTCAAGGGAAGAAAGGACTGCTCAATGGCGGTGGGCATGAAGATGCTCGCGGACGGCGAGGGCGACGCATTCCTATCGGCAGGCTCTACGGGTGCGCTGGTGGTGGGCGCTACGATGATCGTCAAGCGCATAAAGGGCATAAAGCGCCCCGCGCTGGCTACGGTACTTCCGACGGCGGGCAAGCCCACCATGCTCCTTGACAGCGGCGCGAATGCCGAATGTCGTCCCGAGATGCTGACGCAGTTCGGCATTATGGGCAGCGCCTACATGAACAAGATACTGGGAGTTGACAAGCCCCGTGTAGCGCTTGCGAACATCGGCAGCGAGCCTTCAAAGGGCAGGGAGCTGGAGCTCGAGACCTATAAGCAGCTACAGACCGCCCCCGTGAATTTCGTGGGGAACATCGAAGCGCGGCAGGTGCCGCTGGGCGATGCGGACGTAGTTGTAGCGGACGGCTTCACGGGGAACATCATGCTGAAGCTCTACGAGGGCATGGGGAAATTCTTCTCGGGGGAGCTGAAAAGCATACTGACCTCGGGGACGAAGAACAAGCTGGCGGCTCTGATGATAATGCCGTCGGTGAAGGAATTCAAGAAGAAGGTCGATTACAGCGAGTACGGCGGCGCACCGCTGCTCGGCACGCAGAAGCCCGTAATAAAAGCGCACGGAAGCTCGGACGCGAAAGCGTTTTATAATGCGGTGCGGCAGGCGAAGCTGTTCACGGAAACGGGCGTGATAGAAACGATAACCGCGGCGCTGGCGGAAATGAAGAAAAGTCTTAGGAAAGAGTCAAGGGAATAACCCTTCTTCAGAAGGGTTTTCCCTTGCAGGGGAGCGCGAAGCGCGTGGGGGCAGCGCCCCCGTTGCGCCGTAGGCGCAAGAAACAAGTGTGCCGATAACTCAAAACGAAAAATAGAATTGCGCACGAACCAACTACGAAAAAATCGGCGATACCAAAAGAAAACGTGCAGTAAGGTACTATCTTCCGATTTTGAACAACGCTGCGTGAACAAGACGTATCGCCGATTTAATTGTGCAATAGAGCGTAAGCGATTATTGCACAACCACCAAACCTGCCGCAAGGCAGGCGAACGCACGGCACATAAAAAATGCGAAAAAACAAGGAGAAACCAATGAACGAAGAAAAGCTGATGGAGGAGCTTCAGCAGATGATGGGGTACCGCTTCCGCGACCGCTCACTGCTCTATGAGGCGCTGTCGCATTCCTCCTTTGCGAACGAATCACGAAAGGGTACGCCCTGTAACGAAAGGCTCGAATTCCTCGGGGATTCGGTGCTGTCTATCGTGGTGTCGGAGCATATTTTCAGGCACTTCAAGCATATCCCCGAGGGGGAGCTCACGAAGCTCAGAGCTTCCCTCGTCTGCGAGAGCACGCTTTACGAATTCTCGAAGCGCATAAAGCTCGGGGAGCATATATTCCTCGGCAAGGGCGAGGAACAGACGGGCGGCAGGACGCGCCCCTCGATAGTATCCGACGCCTTTGAAGCGGTCATAGCGGCGGTGTATTTAGACGGCGGGCTTGAAGCTGCAAGGAGCTATGTTACTTCATTCCTCCCCCGCGACCTCGCACCCCTCGGCGGGAAACAGCTCCACGATTACAAGACCGAATTGCAGGAGGTCATTCAGCGCAACCCCGAGGAAAAGGTGGAATACTACCTTAAAGACGAAAAGGGTCCCGACCACGACAAGCAGTTCACCGTTCAGGTGAAGCTCAATTCCAACGTCATAGGCGAGGGCGTGGGGCGCTCGAAAAAGGCGGCGGAACAGGCGGCGGCGCGTGAAGCCCTGCGGCTCATGGGGATAGAGAAGTGAGCCGCGGGAACATAGCGATATTCGTGCCCCACGTCGGCTGTCCCCACAAATGCGCATTCTGCGATCAGCGCACTATCACGGGACAGGTGACTGTCCCTCACGCGGAGGACGTCCGTGCGGCGTGCAGGCAGGCGCTTTCCGAAATGGCTGACCCCACAGAGAGCGAGATAGCCTTCTTCGGCGGGAGCTTCACGGCGATACCCCGCGGGTATATGCTGGAGCTTCTCGGCGCGGCGGGGGAGTTCATCGGAGAGGGGCGCTTCAAGGGAGTGCGCATCTCCACCCGACCCGACTGCATAGACCCCGAGGTATTGGCGATACTTAAAGAGCGGGGCGTTACAGCAATAGAGCTGGGCGCACAGTCGATGAACGACAGAGTGCTCGCTCTCAACGAGCGCGGACACGACGTCAGGTCGGTGTACGAAGCCTCGCGGCTGATACGCGGGGGCGGCTTTGAGCTCGGCTTGCAGATAATGACGGGGCTTTACGGCTCGGGCAGAGATGAGGAGCTTGAAACCCGTGAGCGTGTACTTGAAATACGCCCCGATACGGTGCGGATATATCCCGTCTGCGTGCTTGACGGCACAAGACTTGCGGAGCTTTACCGCGCGGGGGAGTACAGGCTCATGAGCTTTGAGGATATGCTGGGTATCGCCGCCGCGGACGCGCTGGCGTTCTCGCGGGCGGGGATAAGGATACTCCGCATAGGACTTCATGCCTCGGAGGGCGTGGAGCGCGGCATGACGGCGGGCTACTACCACCCCGCACTCGGCGAGCTCGTCAGAGGGCGCATAGTTCGGCAGATCATAGAGGAGTGCCTTGCGGAGGATGCGGAGAGCGTGACCGTTTTCTGCGGGAGCGGCATGATAAGCGCCGCCTCGGGGCATAAAAGATCGAACAAGGCTTACTTCGCGGAGCGCGGGGTAAGGCTCGAAACTGTTCCCGACCCGACGCTCGGGAGCAAGGAGATAAGGATCGGCAGGGAAGTATATAAATGTATTTGAGATCGCTTGAATTACAGGGCTTCAAGTCGTTCCCCGACAAAACGAAGCTCGAATTCGGCAAGGGTATAACAGCCGTCGTGGGACCAAACGGCAGCGGCAAGAGCAACATAGGAGACGCCATGCGCTGGGTAATGGGCGAGCGCTCGGTGAAGGATCTCCGCGGAAAGCGCATGGAGGACGTCATCTTTGACGGAACGCTCCACCGCTCCAAGGCGGCTTTCGCGCAGGTGACCATAACCATAGACAACAGCGACCGCACGCTAAAGACCGACAGCGACATCGTGGCGGTCACGAGGAAGCTCTACCGCAAGGGGGACAGCGAGTACATCATCAACGGCAAGCAGGTCAGATTGCAGGACGTTGAGGAGCTGTTCATGGATACGGGTCTGGGCTCGGACGGCTATGCGATAATCGGGCAGGGCAAGATCGGAGAGATCGTGTCGAACAAGCCCGTGGAGCGCAGGCAGATATTCGACGAAGCGGCGGGCATATCGAAATTCCGCAAGAAAAAGCGGGAAACGGAGCTCGACCTGCTCCGCGCCGAGGACAACATAAGCAGGCTCACGGACATACTCGGGGAGCTGGAAAGCCGTATCGAGCCGTTAAGAAAGCAGTGCGAGAAGGCAAAGCGCTTCAAGGTGCTTGACGACGAAAAGAGCGGGCTCGAGGTATCGCTTTGGGTCATGCGCATAGGCGAGCTGATAGGCGTTCAGAGGGACTACCGTGAGAAGCTGACCCTCCTGAACGAGCAGTACGAGGGTGCTTCGGCGGCTTCGGAGGAGCTTGAAGAAAAGGTGCGGGAGTGCCGCATGAAGGCTGCGGAGCAGAGCGACCTTGCGGCGGCTCACCGCGAGAGCATACACGAGATAGAGCTGAACGATTCGCAGGCGGAAGCAAAGACCGCCGTACTCGAAAACGACATCAAGCACTTGGAGGAGCGAAAGCTCTCGATAGCCGAGAGCATGGAGCAGTCGGAGAACGCGGTGAAGCGGCTCGGCGAAGAGCTCGAAGCGAAGCGCAGGGAGCTTGAAGAGATACGCACTGCCGCCGTGAAGCTCGCGGAGGATATCGCGGGCGCGGAGAACGAACTAAAGGGTATACAGAGCGAGCTCGACGGGCGCGAGGGGGAGCTGAAACAGCTATCCGATAAGATAAATGAGCTTTACCTAAAGCGTTCGGGGACGGCATTCAGGCTCGAATCGGCTAAGAACAGCGCACAGTCTGCGGAGGAACAGCGGGCGGAGCTTTCGGGAGAGCGCGGCAGCGGCGAGGAACGCAGACGGCTCTACGAGGAGGACAGGCGCCGCGCTTCCGCAGAGCGTGAAAGGCTCACGGGTGAAAAGAGCGCCGCCGAGAACCGCATAGCGGGCTTTGCGAAGCTGCTCGAAGGCAAGCGCAGGAAGCTCGATGAAGCGCAGAGGAGCTTCTCGGAGTGCGATATCTCGCTGAGAGAAACGAATCAGAGGATAAACATACTCCGAGAGCTGGAGCGCAGCATGGACGGCTTCAGCGGGAGCGTGAAATACATCATGAAGGCGGCGGCGCAGGGCAGAGTTCGCGGGATATGCGGCTCGATAGCGCAGCTCATATCCACACGCCCCGAGTATTCGACGGCGATAGAAACGGCTCTCGGTGCGGCTATGCAGAACATCGCAGTCGAGAACGAGGAAGCCGCAAAGAGGGGCATTCGCCTGCTCAAAGAGGGCAATGCGGGGCGTGCCACATTCCTTCCGCTCACATCGGTAAAGGGGCGCACCCTCGAAAGACCGCCTGTGGGCGAGGAGGGCTTTGTGGCTCTCGCAAGCGAGCTTGTCTCCTGCGACCCGAAGTACAGCGGGCTGGTGAGCAATCTTCTCGGCCGTGTGGCTGTGGCGGAGGACATAGACTGCGCCTCGGCTATCGCCAAGCGCAACGGCTACAGGTTCAAGATAGTCACCCTCGACGGACAGGTTGTCAATGCGGGAGGCTCCTACACGGGCGGAAGCGTTTCGCGCAGTGCGGGACTTCTCACAAGGCGCACCGAGATAGCGGAGCTTGAAGCGAGGGCGCAGAGCCTTACCGCGAAGATAGGGGAGCATAAGCAGAAATGCGCGGCGCTCACGCAGGAGGTGCAGAACCTCGAAGCGGAGACCGAGGGTCAGCGTGAAAAGGTGAACGAGCTCGCAGGCGGGATAATGCGCTGCGAAATGGATATAAAAAGGATAGACGAGCTGCTTGAACAGCTTGACGAGAGCGAGGAAAAGCTCGCGGAGAATATCCGCAGGCTCGAAGCGCAGGCTAAGGAAGCCGAAAAGCAGGCGGACGAAGCGGCGGCGGAGCTTTCGGAGCTGGATAAGCAGATAGAGGAGTCGGAGCGGGAGCGCGACAGCCGCAGCAGCGACAGTGCGGACGCGGCAAAAAAACGCGCGGAGCTCTCCGAAGGGCTCTCGGCGCTAAAGATTGCTCAGGCGGAGAAGGTCAAGGACGAGCAGACCTGCGGAGCCGAGATCGGGCGCATAGGCGATCGGATAGAGGAAACGAAAAACGGCGGCACGCGGCTTGCGGAGGAATCGGCGGGCTGCGACCGCGAGATCGGCGAGAAGCGTGAGGAGATACGCCGCATAGCCGATGAGGTAAGCGGCTCGGCGGAGAAGATAGCCGCCCTCGAAGCACAGATCGCTGCGGCACAGCAGGAGAGCACCCGCTTCATACGGGAAGCCGACAAGCTGGCGGCGGAGCAGAAGATAAAATCCGAGGAGTGCATGGAGCTTACCGAGCAGAAAACGCGGCTCGAGGAGCGTGACAAGACCCTGACGGCGGAGTTCGACAAGCTGGTGAGCAGGCTTTGGGACGAATACGGGCTGACGCGGACGGAGGCGGAGGAAAACTATTCTCCCCCCGGGGACGCGAAGGCGGCGCAGGCGCGGCTCGCGGAGCTGAAAAGTCAGATAAAGTCGCTGGGTCATGTGAACCTCGGAGCTATAGAGGAATACGCGGAGGTATCGGAGCGGTACGAGTTCATGAGCGGACAGCTCGCGGACGTGAACAAGTCGAAGCTCGAGCTGACGGAGCTGATCGAGAGCCTGACCGAGAGCATGAAGTCGATATTCACCGAGAATTTCGAGCGGATAGCGAAGCGCTTCTCGGAGATATTCAAGGAGCTTTTCGGCGGCGGAAAGGGGAGCCTTTCGCTCTCCGACCCCGAGAACGTGCTGGAATGCGGCATAGACATAGACGTTGCCCCTCCGGGCAAGGTGCAGAAGAACCTTATGAGCTTATCGGGCGGCGAGATGGGCTTCATCGCGGCTTGCATACTTTTCGCGATACTCTCGGTGAGACCCTCGCCGTTCTGCCTGCTTGACGAGATAGAGGCGGCTTTCGACGATGTGAACGTGGCGAAATACGCGGCGTATCTGCACAAGTACACCGACCGCACGCAGTTCATCACGATAACTCACCGTCGGGGAACTATGGAGGAAGCCGACGTTCTCTACGGCGTCACCATGCAGGAGGACGGCATCTCCAAACTGCTCAAAATGGACATGAACGAAAACAATTAGGAATTCGGAATGATGAATGCGATACGATCTTTGCATAATATATCCGCGAAGCGGATACCTTCAATTCCTAATTCAAAATTCCGAATTCCGAATTAAAAACAAGGGGGCTATGGTGTGGGATTTTTTGAAAAGTTAAAGGCAGGTCTGAAAAAGACCAAGGATTCGATGATGAGCAAGATCGAGCGGCTGCTGGGGTCTTTCACGAAGATAGACGAGGATCTGTTCGAGGAGCTTGAGGAAACGCTCATCATGTGCGATATAGGCGTGAACACGTCGGTGAGGATATGCGATATGCTCCGCGACCGCGTGAAGATCAAGGGCATAACCGACCCGCTGCTCATAAAGGACGAGCTGAAGGACATTATCGTGGAGATGCTGGGGGAGGATCAGCCCCTGGACGTTTCCACCAAGCCTTCCGTCGTGCTGGTAATAGGCGTGAACGGCGCGGGAAAGACCACCACGATAGGCAAGCTGGCGTTCAATCTGCACCGCGAGGGCAAGATCGTTCTGGTGGCTGCCGCGGATACCTTCCGCGCCGCCGCGATAGATCAGCTTGAGGTATGGACAAACCGCGCGGGATGTGATATAATAAAACATAACGAGGGCAGCGACCCTGCGGCGGTGGTCTTTGATGCCCTGAACGCAGCCAAGGCGAGGGGCGCGGACGTGGTGCTCTGCGACACGGCGGGAAGACTTCACAACAAGAAGAACCTCATGAACGAACTGAAAAAGATCAGCCGTATCGTACACGAGCAGGCGGAGGGCTGTTCCCTCGAGGTGCTGCTGGCGCTGGACGCCACCACGGGTCAGAACGCGGTAAGTCAGGCGAAGCTGTTTAACGAAGCCTGCGACATCACGGGCATTATCCTGACCAAGCTGGACGGAACGGCTAAGGGCGGCATAGTCATCACCATTGCCGATGAGCTGGGCATACCCGTGAAGCTGGTGACGCTGGGTGAACACATAAACGATATGCAGCCCTTCGTGGCGAGGGATTTCGCCAACGCCCTCTTCGAGGAATAAGTCATGGGCGGAGCGCTGATAGGAGCGCTGGCGGGGGTATGTGCGGTGATAGCTTTCAGGCTGTCCGCCGCAGCTTCCGAAAAGCGTAAACAGGAGCAGCAGGAGCGCGAACGAGAGCAGGAGCAGGCAAAGCGCAAAGCTCCCGTTCGGATAGAGTATAAGGCAAAGGACACGGAAAATGAAGCTGATAATAGCGAGCAATAACGCGGGGAAGGTGCGGGAATACAAGCAGCTCCTTGCGGGAGCGGGGTTCGACGAGGTGCTTTCGCTGAAAGAAGCGGGGCTCGTATGCGACCCCGAGGAAACGGGCGCGACCTTCGAGGAGAACGCCGCGATAAAGGCGCGGGCACTGCACGAGCTGAGCGGCTGTGCGGCGCTTGCGGACGACAGCGGGCTGATGGTGGACGCTTTAGGCGGCGAGCCGGGGGTATATTCGGCACGCTGGCTTGGGCTTGGTGACGACAAGGCTAAGAATACCGAGATACTGCGCAGGCTCGACGGAAAGACCGATGAGGAGCGTTCGGCGAGGTTCGTATGTGCGATACATTTCATCTATGCGGACGGCAGAGAGGTGACGGCGCGGGGAGTGTGCGAAGGCAGGATAGGCTATGAGCCGAGGGGCGAGAACGGCTTCGGCTATGACCCGATATTCATGTACGGAGACAAGTCCTTTGCGGAGATAGACGGCGAGATGAAGAATGAAGTGTCGCACAGGGGAAACGCCCTGAGGGAGCTGGAAAAGAAGCTCGGCGCAAATGGGGGCAAACCATAATTTGTGGGGCTGAATAATTCGGAATTCGGAATGCGGAATGCGGAATTGAAGGTGTCCGCTGACGCGGACGATCATGCGGACGCGGTACGCCAAGCGAAACGCGCTCCGCCGAAGCCGCAAAGTACAAAGAGCGAAAGCGCAAAATGACCGCAAGCACAAATAAAGAAAGAGGCACACTGTAGCACAGACAGCGGGTCCAGCCGCGCGGCAGGGGAGCGCGAAGCGCGTGGGGGCGGCGCCCCCGTTGCGCCGCAGGCGCAAAAAGCAAACGTCCCGACAGCACAAAGCCGACCGAGAAAAGCAAGTTCGAAAGTCCAAGTTAAATCGGCGATATCAAAGAAAAGCCAATAAGTAAGGGCAGAAACGTCCAGACCCGCACAAAGTACCGTGAACAGATGTATCGCCGATTTAATTTCACGAAACAGCGAAGCGCATTTCGTGAAACCACAAACCCGTCGTCAGGCGGGCAATGGCAAGGTAAACCCTACGTTATCCACGGGCACACGGAAACCTAAAGGTTTCTTAGGTGCGCTCCTACACAAATGGAACAAAGTAACGTTGTTCGGGTCAAGGGGCGGGAGCTGCACCAACGCAGCCCAGCCGCCCCGCCCTACATCAAGATTGAGATATACCGCTAAATTATGATTTGAATGATATATATATTCGGAGGTGACGAATTGCTTACATCAAAGCAAAGGGCAGAGCTGAAAGCTCTTGCCAATCCGCTGGAGCCTTCATTTCAGATAGGCAAGGGCGGAGTGAACGACGCTCAGGCGGCGCAGATAGACGACTATCTGCGGGTGCATGAGCTGATAAAGATACGGGTACTGGAAAATTCGCTGCTGACCGCGCGCGAGGCAGCGGAGGACATCGCGGAGCGCATAGGCGCGGAGGTCGTGCAGTGCATAGGCTCAAAGGCGGTGCTCTTCAAGCGCAACAAGAAAGAACCGAAGATAAGGGTGAAGGGTTTATGAGTGAAAATAATTCCGAGATCAAAAAGATCGCCATATTCGGCGGAACGTTCGACCCCGTACATATCGGGCATAAGCGCATTTTAAGGGCGGCGGGAAAGATACTGGGGCTGGACCGCGCGTTCATCGTCCCCGCGAAGGAGCCGCCCCATAAGGACGGCATAAAGATAGCTTCGGGGGAGGACAGGCTCGAAATGTGCAGGACGGCTTTCTCGGGGCTTCCCAAGGCGGTAGTCAGCGACTGGGAGCTTACCCGCGAGGGCAAGAGCTATTCATATGATACGGTGGTGGGGATAAAGGGACTTTTCCCCGACGCAAAGATATATTTCCTCATGGGCAGCGATATGTTCATGAGCATAGACAGCTGGCATAAGTCGGAAGACCTGTTGAAGCTCTGCATACCCGTTTGTATGCCGAGAGCGGGCGACGACAAGTATCTGCTGAAACTCAAGGCTACGGAGCTGGGCAAGGCGATGTTCATAGACCTGCCGCCCCTCGATATATCCTCCACGAGGATAAGGGAACTGCTCGCCGAGGAGAACTGGGGCGAAGCCGAAAAGTACCTCGACAGCAGAGTTCTCGCGTATATCCGCGAACGTAAACTGTATACACGGAGCTGATAAGAACTTGACGAATACATACGATCTTGATATGTTCATGAGCTATATCAAGGAAGCGCTTTCAAAGAAACGGTACGTACACTCCCGCAACGTTGCAGACCTCTCGCGGGAGCTGGCGGAGCTTTACGGGGAGGACGCGGAAAAGGCGTACTTCGCGGGGCTGGTGCATGACATAGCCAAGGAACTGCCGCGGGGCGAACAGCACGCGCTGGCGGCAAGGTCGAAGCTCGCGGTCTCGCCGATAGAGCTGAGCTCGCCGCCGCTTCTCCACGCCATAGCGGGGGCACAGCTCCTGTACGAGCGTTTCGGAGTTGACGACAAAGCGGTGCTCGAAGCGGTGAGGTATCACACGGTCGGAGCGGGAGGAATGTCGAAGCTCGCACAGATAGTGTACCTCGCGGACCTTACGAGCGCCGACAGGACTTATAAAGACGTAAAGAAGTACCGCAAATTCGTCCACACGAGCCTTGAAAAGGGAATGCTCGAAGCCCTGCGCTTCGCCCTATCCGACGCCGCCGCAAAGGGCAACACCATACCCCTCTCGACGGTGGAGGCGTACAACGAATTTGCGGCAAAGGCAAGATGAAACGTGATTCCTTGCAATGAAGGGAGAAATCAGATGAGCAATATTTCACAGGAAAAGATAATAGAAACTATCGTCAGGGCGCTGGATTCAAAGCGCGGCGAGGAGATAAAGGCGGTAAAGATACGCGACCTCACTATCCTTGCGGACTACTTCATAATCGCGGGGGCGTCCTCGACTACGCAGACCAAGGCGCTCGCGGACGCGGTGGAGTACGAGCTGAAAAAGCTCGGCATAGAGCCGGTGCGCACCGAGGGATATTCCTCGGCAAACTGGATAATCCTCGACTACACCGACATCGTGGTACACGTATTCTACAAGGAGACCCGCGACCTCTACAAGCTCGA
Organism: uncultured Ruminococcus sp.; assembly: GCA_902781565.1. Classification (GTDB taxonomy): domain Bacteria; phylum Bacillota; class Clostridia; order Oscillospirales; family Ruminococcaceae; genus YE71. Next base: position 5,322 of record CACZJT010000094.1, on the reverse strand, counting down.
AAAGCTCTGGAGCGACGGAGAGCAGGTGGATATCAGCGAGTACGTCAAGCCCGACTAAAAATCAAAAAACTCCGCCGAAGGCGGACACATTCAATTCGTAATTCAAAATTCCGAATTCCGAATTGAAAACAGCGGGGTTGTGTAAATGCGTATATTTGACAGGAACGATAAGCCTCCCGACAGGGACATAACTCCCGAAGCGCAGGCGGAGTATGAGAAGGCGCTTAAAATCAAAGCGCGGCTGGGGCGAAAGGTCATGGTGCTGGTGTGTGTCATGAATCTGTTCGTATCCTTTGTTATACCGCTGACGGGGATAGGACCGCTGATGTTCGCGGGAGCGGCGGCGGGGCTGTGGCTGACGCTGAGGGGCAGACCTTTAGGGCGGTCGATACAGATAGGCGCGGGGTTTATCCTTGCGGAGTTCGGGGCGTATGCGCTGGTGTACATGAACCTTGCGGGCGTACCCGAGGAGTACCGACCGCTTATGATGTACTTTGCAATGATGTTCGCATACGGCACGCTGAGCTGTCTATACACCATGCGTTCGAGGAGCATAGAGAGCTGGTTCGAGTACGCAGGCTCGTACAAGTGCAGGTATCTGGGGAAGAAGTTCTTTGAGTGAATTCGGAATGAGGACGCGGTTTCAGCAAGATATAGCACAGAGAGTGCAATTTGACCGCAGGCACAAATAAAAAGAAGAAGTTCACAGTAGCACAGACACGCCGGTTGCAAGGGGCGGCGTTAGCCCCTTGCCGAGGTCAAGGGCGAGTAGCCCTTGCAGGGGAGCGCGAAGCGCGTGGGGGCAGCGCCCCCGGCGCCGAAGGCGCAAAAAGCAAACGTCCCGACAACACAAAGTCACCCAAGAAACGCAAGTCCGAAAGTCCAAGTTAAATCGGCGATTTCAAAGCAAACGTGCAGTAAGGGACGATCTGCCGATTCCGTACAACGTTCCGAGAACCGCACAGTATCGCCGATTTAATTTCACGAAACAGCGTCAGCGCATTTCGTGAAACCAAACCAAACCTGCCGCAAGGCAGGCAAAAGCGAACCGCCCCCGACCACGCAAAACCGCCATAAGCCATATACTCACCTCTGCTCCCAATCCACCAATATCTTCGCACAGAAACGGATTTTCTCTGCGTTGCACTCCCTTGCAGGGCGACAGCCCAGCTGCGGTCGTGCTCCTTGATAAAATCCGTTTCTGCACGAATCTATTGTCGGATTTGGAACAGAGGTGAGTATAAACAGGAAAACCAATTTTTGAATAAAGGAATGATAAAATGAAAAGCTACGATTTCGCTGCCATTGAGAAAAAATGGCAGAACTACTGGGAGGAACACGAGACTTTCAAGACCGATGTTTGGGATTTCAGCAAGCCCAAGTTCTACGCTCTGGATATGTTCCCTTATCCTTCGGGCGTGGGTCTGCACGCGGGACACCCCGAGGGCTACACCGCTACCGACATCGTTTCGAGAATGAAGCGTATGCAGGGCTATAACGTACTTCACCCGATGGGCTACGATTCCTTCGGTCTGCCTGCGGAGCAGTACGCTGTCACCACGGGCAACCACCCCAACGGCTTCACTCAGGAGAACATCAAGACCTTCTCGAAACAGCTCAAGGAGCTGGGCTTCGATTACGACTGGTCGAAGATGATAGCTACATCAGACCCCGATTACTACAAGTGGACGCAGTGGATATTCAAGCAGCTCTATCTTGACGGCTACGCAAAATACATTGATATGCCCGTCAACTGGTGCGAGGAGCTGGGAACGGTGCTGTCGAACGATGAGGTCATAGACGGCAAGTCCGAGCGCGGCGGTTATCCCGTTGTCAGAAAGAACATGAAGCAGTGGGTCATAGACCAGCCCGCATTCGCGGAAAAACTGCTGGAGGGTCTTGACGAGATAGACTGGCCCGAATCCACCAAGGCTATGCAGCGCAACTGGATAGGACGCTCCACGGGAGTTGAGGTGGAATTCGATATAGTCGGCGGCGGGAAGTTCTCTATCTTCACCACCTGTATCGAGACTATCTACGGCATAACATTCATGGTGCTCGCTCCCGACGGAGATATCACGGCGAGCCTGCTCGACCGCGTCCGGAACCGCGAGGAGGTCGAGGCTTACATAAACGAGACCAAGAAGAAGAACGACATGGACCGCACCGAGCTGAACAAGACCAAGTCGGGCTGTGAGCTCAAAGGCGTTACCTGCATAAATCCCGTAAACGGCAAGGAAGTCAGAATGTTCATAGGCGACTTCGTTCTCGCAAGCTACGGCACGGGCGCGGTAATGGCTGTTCCGAGCCACGATCAAAGAGACTTCGAGTATGCCGTTGCACACAACATCGACATGATACAGGTAATAGACGGCGACGAAAAGGCGGGTCACATCGACGTTTCCGAACACGCTATGGAGAAGCAGGAATACCTCGGCAAGGGCTATAAGCTCATAAACTCCGAGGAGTTCACGGGGCTGACCGTAGAGGAGGCCAAGGAAGCTATCACCGTCAAGCTCGAAAAGATGGGCAGGGCGAAGCGCACCGTCAACTATCACTTCCGCGAGTGGATATTCGCCCGTCAGCGCTACTGGGGCGAGCCTGTTCCCGTGGTACACACCGAGGACGGAAAGATACACGTTCTGGATGACGAGGAGCTCCCGCTCATACTCCCCGAGCTGGACGACTACAAGGGCAAGAACGGCAAGGCTCCCCTCGAAAACGCGGAGGAGTGGAAGAAGTATGACCATAACGGCATAAAGGGCGTCCGCGAGACCTCCACCATGCCCGGAAGCGCCGGTTCGAGCTGGTACTTCCTCAGATACATCGACCCCCACAACGACAAGGAGTTCGCAGATCAGGAGCTTTTGAAGCACTGGATGCCTGTAGACCTCTACATCGGAGGACCCGAGCACGCCGTGGGACATCTCATGTACTCCCGTATCTGGAACAGATATCTGTATGACAAGGGTCTTGCACCCACCAAGGAGCCGTTTAAGAAGCTGGTACATCAGGGCATGATACTGGGTGAGAACGGTATCAAGATGGGCAAGCGCTTCCCCGAGTTCGTGGTGAATCCCTCGGACATCATCAGGGACTACGGTGCGGACACCCTGCGTCTGTACGAAATGTTCATGGGACCCCTCGAGGTATCGAAGCCCTGGAGCAAGAGCGGCGTTGAAGGCGCTAAGAAGTTCCTGAACCGTGTATGGAATTTCTTCACCGAGGAGAAGAACCTCACCGACGAGAACGACGGAGCGCTCACGAAAGTATATCATCAGACGGTCAAGAAAGTCACCGAGGACTACGAGAGCCTTGCGTTCAACACGGCGATAGCGCAGATGATGATATTCGTCAACGCGGTCTACAAGAACGAGAGCTGCCCGAAGGAGTATGCGGAGGGGCTCATCAAGATGCTGTCCTGCATTTCCCCGCACATCTGCGAGGAGATATGGAGCATATTCGGGCACACCGACACGATAGCCTACGAGAGCTTCCCGACCTATGACGAAGCGCAGCTGGTCGAGGACACGGTGGAGATCGTATGCCAGATAAACGGTAAGATCAAGTGCAAGCTGGACATACCGAAGGACAGCACTAAGGACGAAATGCTCGCCCTTGCAAAGGAGCAGGCAGAGATAAAGACTGCTATGGAGGGCAAGAACGTAGTTAAGGAGATAGCCGTCCCGAACAAGCTGGTAAATATTGTAGTAAAATAAAGAGATAAAGTCCCGAAGCAAAAAAAGGCTTCGGGGCTTTTTTAGAAAAGCGTGTAGGGGCGCCCCTACTCGAACGTCCCGACCCGAACAACGTCCCGAAAATCCCGGACCCGCCGCAAGGTGGGCAAAGCAAACCGAATCCGCAAAGTCTACATGGGCGATACGACATGGGAGGTCATAGCGAACGCACGAAAAGAAAACAGATGAAAATGGTGTGATTTTTTTTGTATAACACTTGCATTTCGCGGTGCGATGTGCTATAATGTAATGTGAAGCTGAATTATCAATGTAAAAGAAAGGAAAGTGTATTATCATGACAAAGATCACAATATTCTCGGGCTTCCTCGGAGCGGGCAAGACTACCCTTATCAAAAAGCTGATAGCGGAGGGCTATCAGGGCGAAAAGCTGGTGCTGATCGAGAACGAGTTCGGTCAGATCGGCATTGACGGCGGATTTTTGCAGGACGCGGGCGTGGAGATCACCGAGATGAATTCGGGCTGCATTTGCTGCTCCCTCGTGGGCGACTTCGGCAAGGCTCTCGAAAAGGTGCTGGAGGACTACGCTCCCGACCGCATACTCATCGAGCCTTCGGGCGTGGGCAAGCTCTCGGACGTTATCCGCGCGGTTCAGAGGATAGGCTCGGACAAGTGCGAGCTGGACGGCTTCACCACCGTTGTTGACGCCAAGAAGTGCAAGATGTATCAGAAGAACTTCGGCGAGTTCTTCAACAATCAGATCACCTACGCCAGCTGCCTTATCCTCAGCCACACCGCGGGCTTGAAGCAGGAGAAACTGGACGAGTGCGTGAACCGCCTGCGGGAGCTGAACCCTGCCGCCCCGATCGTCACTACCGAATGGGATCAGCTGACGGGCAAGCAGCTCACCGACGCCATGACGCAGAAGAACACTCTCGATGACGAGCTGAAGGAGCTTCTTGAGGAAGCGGAGCATCATCACCACGATCACGAGCATGAGCATGAACATGAACATGAACATCATCACGAGCATGACCATGATGAGCATGACCACGAGCACGATCATGAAGAGTGCGAGCATGAACATGAGCACCATCATCATGACCACGATCATGACCACGATCACGGCGAGGGCTGCACCTGCGGCTGTCACGACCACGATCATCACCACCACGATGCCGACGAGGTATTCACGAGCTGGGGCAAGGAAACTGCGAAGAAGTACACGGCGGAGCAGATGGGCGCGATACTTGCGGCTCTTGAGGACGAGAAGAAATACGGCTATGTACTCAGAGCCAAGGGCATAGTGGAGAACGAGGACGGCAGTTGGATACATTTCGACTATATCCCCGGCGTGCCCGATGTAAGGAGCGGAAGCGCGTCCACCATAGGCAGGCTCTGTGTGATAGGCTCGGAGCTGAACGAAGAGAACATCGCGGAGCTGTTCGGGGTATAAATCATAATTTGCAGGGGAGACCCCTGCACGAAGTTCGCGGCATTTTTGCCTTTGGCAAAAAATATTTGTAGCTGAAAAATCAGACACCCGCGGCAGTCGTTCAAGGGGCTTTGACCCTACGTTTATTTGATGTAGGGCGTATGAATGGACCTACTTGCACAAATAAAGAAA
>CACZJT010000093.1 GCA_902781565.1 uncultured Ruminococcus sp. | reverse complement strand
CTCCCTTGCAGTGCGACAGCACGGCTGCGGTCGTTTTCCTTGCACTGTGAAATTTTCTCTCGAAATCTTTATGCTGCTATTTTCTTGGATTGCTATAGACCGCTTCATCAAAGCTCTATGCCGTTAAGTTTCAGAAGCTCTCTCGCACTCTCCACCGAGTCTATGCCTGTAGCGTTCTTGATGGGCGCGAACTCCCGCTCCCGTATGACCTCATAGGGCAGACAGCTTGGGAGCTGGTGTATCATATCAAGCACCAACTGCTCAAACTTGAAGCCGTTGGGCTCCTCGGGCTTGACAAGAATGCCGTCCCCGCCGATGTAGGGTATCTTCTTCCTGACGATGTGTAGCGGCATTTTGTCGTCCGCGACCTTCGGAAGCTCGCTCGTGCGGAAAAGGTAGTTCAAGATAACTCCGTAATTGTACGCAGGCTCGCCCTTTTCATCGACAGCGTTCATCATCTCCTCCGAAAGCTCGTAATATTCAACGATAGAGGGTCTGCCGTCCTCCAAGCACATTACTCCGACCTTTTCATCGGGTGCAGCCTTGCGGACTACCTTTGCACCCACCGCCACATCTGCGAGGACAGTCGCCCCCACGAAGCAGGGGTCGCATATCCTCTGGAGGACATTATCCACCGCGAAAATGTCTATCCACTCTATGCCCTCCTCGGCGAGTATCTTATCGAGCCCCGCCCGCACCATAGATGAGTACCAGCCGCCGTTGCCGTTTGGGGAGGTAGAGATACGGTTTTTCGCTTCGAGAAGGAGCTTGCCGTCAAAGCCGCAGGCGGGCGCCATGTCCTGCTTGAAGAACACCACCCTGTCCTCCCTGTAGCCGAAGAAGTTCTTTTCTTTGAGGAAAGCCACGGTCGCTTCGTGGTTCTTTTCGCTGGTCATGATGAAGAGCCTTATCCATGTATCGGTCTCCCTCACTACGTCAAGGAGGTTGCCGATCACCCGCTCGAAAATGTAAACGGGCTTGGTGAGCCCGATGTCGAACATACCCTTCGGGTCGTCCGAGCCCAGCCGTGTACCCATTCCGCCCGCAAGGAGCAGGGCGGCGGTCTTGCCCGCCTTGATGGTCTTTATTCCCGCGTCATGGAGTTCCTTTTCGCGCGCTTCTATCTCGTCCCGCTGCATAGCGGCAAGGGGCGAGAACACCCCGCGTCCCTCATCGGCGGCGTGTTCCGTCCTCGAAAGTACGGAGAAGTCCGTACACTCGATCTGCCCGAGAAGTGCCTTTCTTTCGGCTTCGGTAAGCTCGTCCCAATACTTAAATATATGCTCCTGTCCAAGAGCGGTCATCATTTCTTTTGCGTTTTCGTAGGTCATCTGCGATCTCTCCCGTTTTGGTATTTGGAAATGTTTGTATACTGACAATTATAAAAATATTATATCATATATTTGTTTGTATTTCAAGTGTTTGTGTACATTTTTATAAAAAATAGCAAATTTACGATATTTCACGTACTCTTTTTTGAAGCGAAAAGGTTTTCGTAAGGTTCTTTGCCGTTGACTTCGGGCGCCCGATGTGCTATAATTATAATAGGGCAGGTATGCCCTTATCCCGTCAAAAAAGGAGATGACCGCAAATGCTGGGAGTATGTCTGCTGTTCGTGGGGATAGTGCTGATAAACAACGGTGCCTGTACGCTTCTGAAAGTCGATAAGAGATCGGCTTCGATAATGGATATGCTTTTGGCGCTGCTGACGCTTATCCTCAACACCATAAGCCTTGTGCGGGGCGAGTATTACGCCGCCGCCACCGGCTTTCTGTTCTGTTTCACCTACATTTTCATAGTGGCAACGGACTTTTTCGGAGCCGACCCCCGCCCCCTCGGAATGTTCTCGACCTTCGTGGCGTTAAACGGCATTGTCTGCGGTGTCATCGAGGGCATAACGGGCTGTGCGGCGCTCGGTATCGTCCCCGACATTCGCTGGGCGGTGCTGTGGTGGCTCTGGTCACTGCTCTGGGGGACGTCATTTTTCACCTGCGTTCTCGGGAAAGACCTCGGGAAATTCGTTCCCTTCCTTCAGGTTTTCGAGGGTCTGTTCACCGCATGGATCCCGGGACTTCTCATGATCTTCGGGGCGTGGTGATCTACACGATCCGTTCCCCCGCCCGATCGTATCTCCGCATAATACTAATTCCTAAAAGGTTAGTAGACAAAGATCGGTGCTGACGGCTCAGCAATCAAGGAAAGCGACCGCAGCCGTGCTGTCGCACTGCAAGGGAGCTTGACGACGAGTGATGAGCCGTCAGTGCCGAGATTTGTCTGCTGTTCTTTTAGGGATTAGTATATGATCTCCGCTTTAGGGGCGTACTTTGTGTACGCTCCTTTTTCCTTATTCTATGCCGGTCTTTCATGAATATTCTCCGCTGTACTGCCAATAATAACATCGGATAAATATGTAAGAGGGTGAAATTACGGACACTTATACCAATAACTCACCGACTATGTTCCTGGGCGATATCTCTGCGGAGCTTTCCGCACTTAAAGGCATACTCGGTCACAGCGCCGACCTCAATATCGCCAGGATACGCATAAACGGCGTGGACTGCGCCGTGGTGTCGATAGAAGCTATGGTCTCGACACTCGCTATGAGCGAGCTGGTCTTTCAGCCGCTCATGTCGCTGGAAGGCGGCGATAAACGCACGGGCGCCGAGATAATGCGCTTCTGCACAGATGAGAGCCTTATGACAAACAATAAGGTCATCTGCTATACCCACGATAAAGCCGTGGGACTGCTGTTCTCGGGCTTCGCACTGGTGCTCGCGGACGGCGTGCCCTTCGGGACGGCTCTCGGCATACAGGGTTATGCCGCCCGCTCGGTCAGCCCTCCCCTTACCGAAAACGAACTGTTCTCCTCCCAGGAAGCCTTCGCCGAGGTCATACGCACCAATATCTCGCTTATCCGCCGCCGAATAAAACACCCCGCACTGACCTTTGAGATGCAGCAGTGCGGCAAACGCTCCAATACCGATGTTTGCATAGTCTATATCCGCGGGAAAGCCGATATGTCAGCCGTCGCGGAGATCAGGCGGCGGCTCTCCGAGATAAGGCTTGACGGTGTGCTTGGGTGCGGGTTCGTCAAGCCCTTTCTCGAAAACAGCCCCGAACGGCTCATCTTCTCCGAGATCGGCACCACCGAACGCCCCGACCTGCTCTGCCTGAACCTCATGCAGGGACGTATCGGCGTGCTCGTGGACGGAACGCCTTTCGCCCTCGTCGCGCCCTATCTCTTCACCCAGAACTTCGAGACAGTTGACGATTACTCGGTCGGGAGCTGGTTCGCGGTGTTCGTCAAGCTCATGCGTATGCTCGCCTTCGTGCTGGCGGCGGCGTTCCCGGGGATATACTTGGCGGCGGTCAACCACGACCCCGAGATGCTGGGGCTCAAACTCCTGCTGAATCTCGCCGCGGGCGAAAAGACCACCCTGCTGACCCTGTTCACAGAACTTGTGGTGATAATGCTCCTGCTCGAGATACTCCGCGAGGCGAGCATACGCCTGCCCCAGTCCATCGGAACGGCGATGTCCATAGCGGGCGGGCTCATCATCGGCGATACGGCGGTAAAGAGCGGCATAATCTCCTCTCCCCTGCTGATAATCGTGGGGATAACCGCCACCGCTTCATTCGTGCTCCCGGCTTTCGCACAGCAGATAACGGTGCTTCGGCTCACGTTCATCTTCGCGGGGGGCTTCGCGGGATTCTTCGGGATAAGCGTCTGCGCTGTCATGCTGACGGCTAACATCAGCGCCCAGAGCTTCGGGGGCGTGCCTTTCACCTCGCCTTTAGCTCCCCTGAAAAAGCGGCAGATAGCGGGCGTCATCGGCAGGAAGGACTTCGCCCGCCTTGAAAACGAAACTACGACTACAAAGGACCTGACATGAACGAAAACAGCGAAAACAAACGGATATCGCCCTACGCCCTCGCGGCTCTGCTCGTGATGACGCGGCTGTTCGCCCTCTCGATGTACGTCCCCTCGCGGGGAGAGAACGCAGCGCTCACCGCCGTCACGGGGCTTGTCATAAGCCTGCTGAAGCTGCCCCTCATGTACGGGGCGGCGCGGCTGTCCGCAAAAGCAAAGCGCCGACCGATGATATACGGAGCTATGACGGCATTTGCTGCGCTCGTGTTCATCGCAGTCTGTGCCGACGCATTCACGGATATGCTCGAAAGCCTTTACCCCGAGCGAATGACCAAAGCCGCCGCCGCGATAGTGCTGATACTCGTCTGCATCTACACCGCTTCTATGGGCATTGAGGGGACTGCCCGCACCGCCTGCATAATGCTCGGGGCTCTGGCGGCTGTCATGGTGCCGATACTCTTTGAGATGCGCGGGAGTATGCTGACCGACAGGCTCGACCTCTTCTCCCCCGCTCCCATCGCGGAATGTACCCGAAGCGCGGGACAGCTGCTGCGTTATTTCTTCGACCCGCTTATCTTCGCGGTTCTCCTGCCGTATGCGGGCGGCGCGGACGCGGATAAAACGACGGTCAGCCGCGCGGTGAAGCCGTATCTCATCGCGGACGGGCTCATCACCTGCGTGTTCTTTCTGATGAACGCAGCGGTAATGGGGAGATTTTTCGGACAGTCAAGCTATGCGTTCTTCACGCTGTCCTACAACACCCACGGCTCTATAATTGACCGCGCCAACGGCATCTTCACCTGCGTTTCGACCATAGGCGCGGTGCTGACCCTCTCGGCGCTCATGCTGACCGCCCGCGACGGGATAAAGCTCACGGGGCTTGCAGTCACCCGCGGCAGGGGCTTCGGCATAACGGCTTGCGCGGCGCTCGCGGGAGTAGCTTTCCTTGCGGCAAACGGCGTTAAGCCCGCAGCTTCGGCTCCCGCGGTGAGCCTTGTATTCGCGGGCTTTCTCATAGCGGGGGCAGCAATGACTGCCCTCGGAGGGCATGAAAGGGCAAAAACTGCATGAAACGGATATATTTCTTTCTGATAACGGCTCTGCTGGGGCTCATCTACTACACGGCGGGGAGCCCTATGGAGATAGCAGACAGGGTAATGGTACACGCCGTCGGCATAGACAAGACCACGGAGGGCTACAGCGTGACCTTGCAGGTGTTCAGCCCCGAGGGCGGCGGCACCGAGGGAGCATTTGACCCCACGCGCCCGAATGTCAGCCTTGTTGCCGCCGAGGGCAGCTGCGTTTCCGACGCCGTACACCTCTGTGAGGAAAAGCTGGGGGGACGGGTGTTCATCGGGCAGAACCGCATCATCCTATTCGGCAAGGGCGTAGACCTCTCGGACGAGGACAGGCTCTTCGGGTACTTTCTGTCCTCTGCGGAAGCCTACCTCAACACCGAATGTGCTGCCGCCGAAAACACCGCGAGGGAGCTGCTCTCCATTCCCATACCCTCGGGGGCTCTTGCCAGCGAGAAGTTCGAGGAGATGATAGCTTCCTCGAAAGAGCGGGGCTGTGCCGTGAACTGTACCCTCATGAGCCTGCTCGAAGCTATGGACGGAGGCAGTCCCGACAAATGCGTTGTTATGCCGCAGTTCTCGAAGCCGAAGAGCGGCTCTCCGAAAGACAGCGGGGACGAAAAAAAGCAGCTCACCGAGGACTCGGGGCTGCTGCTCGACAAGGGCTGTATCTATATGGACGGCAAACGTGCGGGGGAGCTTGACGCCAAGGAAATGGGGCTGCTCGGCATGATAAACGGCAGCGGCGATACCGTTTACACCGAAACAGAGCAGGACGGGCTCATGCTCGGGAAAACGATGCGGATAAGCGAAAGAGCCGTCAGCGCCGAGGTGAACGGCGGTAGGATAGTCATTCGTGTGGACTGCCGCACCGTCCCCAAGGACGACAGCTTTTTCCCCGACGAACGTTCCCGCGAAAGCTCCGACCGAAAAGCCGCCGAGAAGCTGACCCGCACCGCGAACGAGCTCTGCGAAAAGCTGTGCCTTGAATACTCTCCCGAAGCCGCAGGCGCTGACAGAGCTCTGCGCAGATATCTCCCCGACCTTCTGCGCTCATGCACGGGCGGCATGGGGGCGCTTTACGGACGGATAGAGCTCGAAGTGACGGTCGCAGATCGGGGCTGAGCGATCCCGAATTGAAAAAGGACTGGTATCGTTGATAATTCTTCTTTTCCGCGCTGTGATACTATATGCGGTCATAATCTTCTGCATTCGGCTCATGGGAAAAAAACAACTCGGTGAGCTACAGCCCAGCGAGTTCGTTGTCACCATCATGCTCTCGAATATCGCCACCCTACCCATCGAGGACGTGGATATCCCTATCGGGGCGGGGCTCGTGCCTATCTTTACATTCGTGTGCATTGACGTGCTTTTCTCGTGGCTCTCCCTTCGCTCCCGAAAGCTCCGCAGACTTATCTGCGGTTCGCCCAAAATAATCATCTCCGATGGCACCCTCGATCAGCAGACCATGAAGGAACTCCGCTACACCGTCGATGATATCTTCGCGGCGCTGCGCACTCAGCAGGTATTCGACATCTCCGACGTTCAGCTCGCCGTCGTCGAGACTACGGGGCAGATCTCCGTCTACACAAAGAAAAGCCGACAGCCCGTCACCCCCGACGATCTGGGGCTGACAGCCGATGAATGTGACCCTCCGCAGCTGGTCATTAACGACGGGGATATAATGTACGGCGCACTCTCGGCGCTCGGCAGAGACAGGACTTGGCTCGTGGACGTCCTCGCGGAACAAAAACTAAAGCCGTCGGAGGTGCTCATAATGACCTCCGACGGCGATGAAAACACTATTGTCCCCAAACAGCGGGCAGATGATGCCCCGAAAGGAGAGCTCCCATGAACAGAAATCTCACATCGGCGGTGCTGTTCGCCGCCGTACTTGCGGCTTCGGTGATACATCTGCGCGTGCTCGAAAACGCCACCGGGGAATTCACCTCGCGGCTCGACGAATGTAAGCAGTCCATATTTTCGGACAACAGTTTTGACCCCGCCCCTCTTTACGAGAGCTGGGAGGAGTATTACTCCACCGCCGCATTCGTGACCCGCTCGGAAATGCTGGGGGAAATGGCGGTATCGGTGGCGGCGATAGCTACGCTCCCGCCCGATGACAGCGATGACATTGCCGAGGAGCTGGGCGCTCTGCGATGCCGCGCGGAGCTTATCTTAGACGAACAGCGCCCACACTTGCGGAGCATTCTTTAGCCCCCGATGAACTCCCTCATGAGCGCGTCCTCCGGGACGAGCTGAGGTTCTATGCAGTCCAATTCTTTGATCAGAAGCTCTATCGGCTTAAACCGCTCATAGTCGGGGTACTCGGCTTTGAGGTCGTCAAGCTCCTCCTCGATGTAGCCCTTGTATACGCTTGCCTCGAAGCCGTGGAAGGTGTCGATGTGGTAGTGTGCGCGGTGCTTGAAGGGCAGTATGTAAAGGTTCTCGCCGCGCTGAACGCTGTCATACATTTCGAGGGTCTCGGCGGCAGTGCGTCCGCGGAAGTTCTTGTCGCGTATAATTCTCCTCATGACGCGGATAAATTCGGGGTGGATAAGCTGTCCGTCGGATATCTGTATCCTCGTGCGGACGCTTACATAAATGCAGCTTGCGATATCCTCAAAGCCCGTGACCTCGGGGTTAAGGGCGTGTATGCCCTCGAAAAGCACCAGCTCGCCCTTTTTGCGTTCGAGAGTGCGCCCCTTGATACGTTCCTGTGTCTTGAAGTCGAAGCCGGGTACCTCCACGGGCTCGCAGTTAGCTATCATGTGCATTTGCTGCTGCAAAAGCTCGATGTCTATACGGTAGGGCGATTCGTAGTCTATGCGGTTGTTCTCGTCAAATATCTGTATCCTGTCCTTGGGGAGGAAGTAATCGTCCATAGAGATAGTGTGAGTCTCGAAGCCCATCTTATCGAGGTAGCCCTCGATCTTCATGGCGGTAGTGGTCTTGCCCGAGCCCGAGGGACCCGCAAGCAGGATTATCGGGTGTTTATCTGCGCGTTCGGAGATATGTTCCGCCACCGAGCGGCATTTCTCGTCATAGCTCTCGCAGCACCCTCTGATGAAGCCGTCCACGTCCCCGCGAATGGCGTTGTTTATATCCGTAAAGTGAACTATATTCATTATGTCGCTGCTCCTTTTTCTTTTATTATGGTATTTCGGAATGTTGGGATGAAGTGTTGAAGTTGGTGCGGCTTTTGCCTGCCTTTCGGCAGGTTTGGGGGTTGCACGGCTTTGGGGGTTCGGTACGCTTTCGCCTGCCTTGCGGCAGGTTTGGTTCGGTTTCACGAAATGCGCTTCGCTGTTTCGTGAAATTAAATCGGCGATACATCTGTTCACGGAACGTTGGCTTGATTTGGTCGTTTCTGCCCTTACTTATCGGCTTTTCTATGGTATCGCCGATTTAACTTTCGGACTTGCTTTTCTCGGTCGGCTTTGTGCTGTCGGTACGCGTGTTTCTTGCGCCTTTGGCGCAACGGGGGCTCTGCCCCCACGCGCTTCGCGCTCCCCTGCCTAAGGGCTCCTCGCCCTTAGGAATCCTCGCCAGCCTCGCGCGGC
>CACZJT010000092.1 GCA_902781565.1 uncultured Ruminococcus sp. | reverse complement strand
TGCCCCCACGCGCTTCGCGCTCCCCTGCAAGGGCTCCTCGCCCTTGACCTCGGCAAGGGGCTAACGCCGCCCCTTGCATCCGGCGTGTTCGTGCTACAGAGTGCCGCTTTCTTTATTTGCACAAATAGGTGCTTTCATACTCCCTACATCAAATAAGCATAGGGTCAAAGTCCCTTGAACGACTGCCGCGGGTGTCTAATTTTTCAACCACAAATAATTTTGGCTACGCCAAAATGCCGTGAACTTCGTGCAGGGCTCTGCCCTGCCAAATTATGCTTTTTTCTTTCAATCGGGTATATACTCCCTCACCCGCAGCTTAACTCCTACACTTTCGGCTACCTTGCGGGACTTCTCCACCTGCTCCTCGCCGATGATGTCCACTACCGTCAACATCACCTCGGGGACGTAGTTCTTTACCTCCGACGCGAATTTGAGCATCGCATCATAGCTCTTCTCGCCGAAGGAGGGACGCGTTACCGCCGTGTAGTCCTCGGCGTCGGGAGCGTTCAGACTTATCGAGATGACGTCTAAAAGCCCCTCGAACTCGGGGGCAGTGTCCCTGCCGTGGATAAGGTCGGAAAGCCCGTTCGTGTTGAGCCGCAGGGGAGTTTTCGTCACGCTCCTTAACCACTTCGCCGTTTCTTTCAGAAGCTCCAGCTCGCAGGTGGGCTCGCCGTAGCCGCAAAATACTATCTGCTTGTAGCTGTCAAGGTCGCGGCGCGAAAGGTCGGCTTTTATCTCCTCTATCGTGGGAGTATGCTCCAGCCAAAGCGGGTCGGAGCCGTAAGCCCCGTCACCGTTCTGACGCAGGCAAAAGGTACACGCACAGGGACACTTGTTAGTCAGGTTCAGGTAAAGCCCCTCCCCGACTTCGTATGATATCGTCATAGCTTTTTTCATATCAAAACACCCCAAATGTTAAAATAGGAATTCGGAATGATGAATTCGGAATTTGCATTAGCTTCGCTGATGCCGGTGTCGCCTTACGGCGAACTATTTCACAGCACGAGCTTGTTCGTACTCGCTTGAGATCTCGGACTCAAAAAATTTAAATAACGCGGCGCAGCCGCTCATTAAATTGCGCATTCCTGATTCCGCATTCCGAATTGCAAATGGGCTTCCGTGCATTAACGCGGAAGCCCGTGACGACGGAACGTCGATTGTTATTCTGTCAGTCGAATTTGTAGCCCTTGAAGTAGTAGCCGTCATGCTCGGTAAAGCCCGCGTTCGGGTCGTACTCGGGGAGCGCGAATTCAAGGTCGGCAACGAGGGTGGACTCGGCAAACGCCACGATCTTCACCTTGTTGTCGTCGGTGTAAGCGTAGTTAACCATTACCAGATGATCGTCGATGGTGTAATAAATGCCCGAGATACGCGCCTTTTCGTCCTCCTCAAAGATGAATTTCATCGTGGCGGTGGAGGGATCTTCGAGGGAGGTGTCGATGGTCTCGAACTGTGAGGGCGTTTTGTAGAGCTTGGTCATCTCGGCGGGATCGGGCTGAGATTCCTCCACGACGTCGGCGACGGGAGCTTCCGTCTTTTCGGTGGGCTTGGCGGTGAAGGTGGCGGCGTCCTCGTTCGCCTTCCCGCAGCCGCTCAGAGCTATCATCAAAGCCGCCGAAAGTGCGGCTATTACTGTCTTTTTCATTCCTAAAAACCTCACTTTTGCCGCTTTCGCGGACAGAGTTCCTATAAATAGTATTATCTCACATTTTGCGGAAAATGTCAACAGCTGATAAAAATTTTGTCCGATTATCAAAACCCCGCCCCGACTATTGAATTAAAATTATTTAAAGTGTACTGATTTTTCGCCGCAAACCGATTGACAAAGCCGCGAAAATGGGGTATACTATATTATAAGCAATAATAAGCAGGGCAGGGCGCTTTGCGTATTTCAGACACGGCAAAGGAGAGGTCATTGATGAGCGTAAAAGAAAAATGGGCGGTCATTACGGGCGCGAGCTCGGGCATAGGTACGGAGCTTGCGAAGCTCTATTCCACACGCGGATTCGATATAGTGCTTGTTGCACGCAGGAAAGAGCGGCTCGAGGAGCTGGCGGCAAAACTGAAATGTCAGACCAGGATCATCGCCGCAGACCTTTCCGACAGGGAACAGTGCAAGGCAGTTTTCGGCGAGGTCGAGGATCTGAACGTGCAGCTCCTCGTGAACTGCGCGGGATTCGGCGCACTGGGGCAGTTCGAGCAGATCGACCCCGACCGTCAGGCTGACATGATCGCGGTAAACTGCACCGCCCTCACGATACTGACGCAAATGTTCTTAAAGGACTTCAAATACCGTGACAGCGGCGCGATACTGAACGTGGCGTCCTCGGCGGGGCTCATGCCGGGCGGTCCGGGAATGGCGGTGTATTACGCGACCAAGGCTTTCGTGGTGTCGCTGACAAACGGCATTTTCGAGGAGCTGAGATCGGCGGGCAGCCATGTGAAGATATCGGCGCTATGCCCTGGACCCGTTGACACCGAGTTCAACGACGTGGCGGGCAGCGATTTCGGCATGAAGGGCATAACCCCGCAGTACTGCGCAAAGTGCGCGGCGAGGGGGCTCGACCATGGCGAGCGCATCATAATCCCCGAGGAAGCGTTCTCGGCGGCGCGTATAGCCGCGAAGGTCGTTCCCGAGCGCATGAGCATGAAGATCGTGGGACTCAACCAGTCCTCGAAGCTGGGCGGTCTGCTTTGACGGTTTGTTGGGATAATAATGTGATACTTGTTTCATAAATGAATATCCGATATTTCGCAATTGGGTAAATTTTCGGCTTGATTTCACATGGATTTCAGAAAATTGTGCAAATTTTATCACTTTTGCACAGTTATCTCACACAAAGTTTGGTTAATAATACGATTGAAAAAAAGTGTGAAATAAAGTAAAATATTATTATGAGGTCGTGCATATGCCCGAAGTATATCATTACGGCGGCGGCACGGCTAATTCGGTAAATTTTGGAAAGGAAGAATAATTTTATGAAGATCAAGAAGATTTTTGCGGGCATGGCGGCTTCCGCTATAGCTCTCTCGATGATGGCGATCACGGCTTCGGCTGCCGATCTCAGCGGTAACGCGGGCGTTGAGTTCCAGACCAACGGCACATGGAATTTCCGTGACTGGTACGGCACGGGCAGCGGCGATGCCGACTTCCCCGGCAGCAAAGTAGGTATACAGGGCGGCGGCGGCGAAGGCTCTGCCGATATCTCCGATACTGCGATAAGTGGTTCGGGTGATTATACCGTTTCGATCAGTGCCAAGGGTACTGTTACCAATAAGGGTACGGGTAACGATGCTGACAAGTGGTGGCAATGGTCCGAGGACAACGCCAATATCACAAGAGAAGGCTTCCCCTGGTCTATGGCAGGCAACTACACCGCTATCCTGAAGGACGGTGTAGAGGCTGCTGATGCTACCAAGGACGATATCACAGGCTATGAGATAGATGTTACTACCGATAAGTTCAATATGCTCGGTGTTACCACCGATATCGCAGGTGAGTATGATGAGGACGATGATGAAGTCGTTCACTTCTACCTCGATTCCGACCATAAGCAGGAAGTTAAGGTATCGAATCTTAAAGTTGATATCGCGGGCACTACCTACACCTGTAATGATGACGAGATCAAGCTCAAAGATGACCTTGATTACCTTGGTATCGCTGTTATAAATACTTACGGTGAGAGTTCCATTGATGCGGGTGCAGCTGCTCCCGAGGACGGCACTGTTTCCATTTCCTTCCACCTTGAGCTCGTTGAGGCTGCAAGCGGAGATGAGAGCAAAGCCGACGACAGCAAGTCCGACGGCGGCTCCGGCAACAGCGGTTCCTCCAATACATCTTCTGCTGCCGATACCTCCTCTGCGGCGGCTGACAGCTCCTCTGCTGCTACCGATTCCGTAGACGCAGGCACTACCGACACTGCTAACGCTTCCGATTCCAGCAGCAAGGCTGCGGATTCCAGCAGCTCCAGCTCCACCGCTGCGGCTTCTGCTTCCTCCTCCACCGCTTCTTCCAGCACCGCTGCTGCTTCCACCACTACAAAAACTACTACCACAACCACCACTACAGGCGGTTCGACCACTGCTTCTTCCAGCACAGCTGCGGCTGCCGCTGCCGAAGATGATAAGGCTTCCGATGCTACCGAGAACGCCAAGGCAGGTGTTCCCGCAGGTCTCGCACTGGGCTTCATAGCTCTCGCAGGCGCTGTTGCAGTAGTTGCCAAGAAGAGATAATTTTACACTACGTTAGTTATCTTATTGTTTAACATATGCAAAAGCAGTTCTTTCGGGAACTGCTTTTGTTACATATGCACAAAAATTCGGTTTTGGACTTTTTTCGGCAAAAAAAATCTCAATTTGCTATAGACAAAACGCGATAAATATTGTATAATAATATATGAAAAAACTTTGTAAGGATTTTTAAAATATGAGAGTGATAACTGGTTCGGCTCGGGGAAGGCGGCTCAAAACGCTTGACTCCCTCGACATTCGCCCCACGCCCGATGCGGTGAAGGAAGCGATCTTTTCGGTGATACAGTTCGACGTCCCCGCGGCGCGCGTGCTTGATCTTTTCGCGGGCAGCGGTCAGCTCGGCATAGAAGCCTTGAGCAGGGGTGCGGCGCACTGCGTTTTCGTGGACAAGAATCCCGACGCTGTCACGGTCGTGCGGGATAACCTCGCGGCTTGCAAGTTCCCCGCTTCCGATGTGAGGGTGCTGAACGCAGATTCGGTCGAGTTCGCAAAGACCTCCAAGGGCGGCTTCGACATCGCTTTTCTCGACCCGCCCTACAGGAACGGTCTGCTCGAAAGCGTTCTGCCGTATCTTGGCGATAAGATGACCGAGGGCGGGATAGTCGTCTGCGAGCATGAGTCGGAGCTTACGCTCCCCGAGAGCTTCGCGGGGCTGACCCTCCGCAAAAGATACCGCTATGGAAAGGTCGCCGTGACTGTCTACAACGCTTCGGAGGGTAGTGCCGATGACCGATAAAACAAGGCGCATAGCTGTCTGCCCGGGCAGCTTTGACCCCGTGACAAAGGGACATCTTGACATCATCGAGCGGGCTTCAAAGCTGTTCGATAAGGTCATCGTGCTGGTGTCCTTTAACCCGAACAAGAGCGGAAGTACCTCGTTTTCTATTGAGGAACGCATGAAGCTGATATTAAAGGTCACGGGGCATCTCGATAATGTGATAGTCGATTGCCACCCGGGACTGCTTGCCGAATACCTCAAACGCACGGGCGCCTGCGCAATCGTCAAGGGGCTCCGCGCGGTGTCGGACTTCGAGTACGAGTTCCAGATGGCGCTCGCCAACAAGGTGCTTTACCCTGAGGCGGAGACCGTGTTCCTGACCACAAGCTCCGAAAATATGTATCTTTCGTCAAGCGTTGTTAAGCAGATCGCAGGTCTGGGCGGTGATATCTCCAGCTTTGTGCCTTCCGCGATACTTGACGATATCAATGCAAGACTTTTTAAAGAATCCGAATAGAGAAAGGACGTTTCATATGGGTAATTTGAACATTGACGAGATCCTCGTGCTTATGGAGGAGCTGATCGACAATTCCTCCGCTGTGCCGTTTTCAAGCAAGAAGATGATCGACTGCGATCATATGCGGGATTATATCGACAATCTTCGCCTGAACCTTCCCTCCGAGATCGAGAAGGCAAAGGAAACTCAGGCACAGAAGGACAATATCATCGCCGAAGCCAACGCCGAAGCCGAGAAGATCATACATAAGGCTGAGGAGGACGCCGCCGAGATCGAGCGCAAGTCCGAGGAAGGACTGGAGGCTGCCCGCAATAAGGCTCTGGAGCTGGTGAGCGAGACCGAGATCACCAAACAAGCGAAGGATTATGCCCTGGAGTTGATACAGCAGGCGCGTGATGAAGCTGATGGTATCCTCGCGGACGCCAATGCCGAGGCTGACAGGATCGTGACCGAAGCGAAGGAGAACGACAAGCGTATCCGCCGCGCCATGACCGACAGCGTGAACAAGGCGCTCTCCGATGCCCTTGCCGCCCTCGAAAGCTCCCGCGACAGCATCAATGACAGCGTAGACCGCGTGTCCGAGACCATGACCGCGATCGAGAGCCTGAACAACGTTGAGGACGAGGACACCGAGCCCGCCGAAGAGGAGGAGCCTGCCTCAGAGCCCGAGCCCCGCAGAAAGTTCAAGTTCAGATAAATCGAATACAAAGCAAAGCCCGACGGGATCCGTTCCGTCGGGCTTTTTTTTAAAAGAAACAGCCCGCCTGACGTGCGGACTGTCTTTATATATATGGTTGTAAGATCAACCCAGGAAGCTTTCGTAACCCTTGTTCTCTTCTTTCAGGCTTGCTATCTCCGCCTTCACGGTATCGACTTCGGAAGCGATCTTGTTTTTGATCTTGTTGACTTCGCTTTGTCTTGAGAGGAAGTCGTTCTTCGCAGTCTCCTTCTTGGAGCTTATCTCGTCGATCTCGGCGTTCAGCTTATCCTGCTTGATGGCGTGGTCGCTGTTCGCCTTGGCGATAGCGTCGTTGTACTCGTTGTCCAGCTCTTCCTGCTTTCTGCGGTAGTCCTCCTCCGCGCGGGCGAGGGCGGCGCGGTACTCGCGGTTCAGTTCATCACGCTTATCCTCAACGCCGTCACCCGATTTGATGACGTCCTCATACGCCACCTTCGCTTCGGTGAGAGCCTTCTCCGCAGCCGCCAGCTGTGCGGTGTAATCGCCCTCAACGCTGCCGAGTTTGGCTTCGAGTTCAGCCAGCTTGTCGTTGTTTGCGGCGACCTGCATTTTGGCGAAAGCCTTCATTTTGTCGAAAGCGCTTCCGTTGCCGTGAGGTATCTCGGGCATGGGGGCGGGAGCGGGTGCGACCTTGACAGGCTCGGGAATCGGAGCAGGCTCGATAACAACAGGCTCGGGCTTTATTTCCTCCACGATGTCGGGCTCGCTGTAAGCCGCGATGGGAGCTTCTTCGATGACGGCTTCCTTCGCGAGGTCGGCAGTGTCAAGCCCTGCCATATCGCCGGCGGTGTCATCGGCAGATACCGAACCGCCCATGCTGTTTACGGGAGGTTCGCCGCCGCCCAGTTTTTCGAGTATAGACGCTTCGTCAAGGGAGATGCCCTCCATAACGCCAAGCTCGGGGTCGTCATTCTTTTCGGGCTCGGGAGCGGGAGCTTCATCGGCTCTCTTTTTCTCCTTTTCGAGCATGAACTGTTCGAGCTTGGAGAGTCCCTCGCTTGAAGCCTCCTCGGAAGCGGGCTCCTCTGCGGGAGAGGCAGGCGCTTCGGCGGCAGCCTCCGCCTTGAGCTTTACCTCCTCATGCTGAGGAAGAGCGTTCTTCGATCTTATAACGGTCTCGGGCAGAGCGTCCTCGCCGAGTCTTCTTCTGATAACATTGGCTATAACATCGGGCTTGACGTCTTCCTCTTTCGATATCTGTTCGACGGTCATGCCCTCCTTAAACAGTCTTACAAACTTGTCATTGATAGATTCCTCTACCTTCTTCTTTCCAAACGGCATTGCCATCGCTGCTTCAACCCTTTCTCAATAGCTTTTGCCATACCCGCATATGTAAATATACGCAATTTTTCCAAGTGCGGAAGGCTATATTTGTATTATATCACAAATTTCTGATTTAAGCAATAGTTTAATAAGATTTTCCTAAAAAATAATGTACAATTTATACAACTGAATTTTGTACATTTTGCAAAGAAAACGTTTTCTTTGCTCACTTCTTTTTGAATATCCCGAGAATTTTCTCGATCAAGCCTGCAAATCCCGACTTCTTGGGAGCTTCGGGAGCGCCTTGCGGGGCAGTCTCGTTTTTGGAGGGCTTCGGCTCCTGAGCCTGCGGCTTTGCGGTCATGATCTGCTTGCCGCCGCTCTTTGCGCCGTACTGTCCGTAGGGATTTGAGTTTTTGATAGTCTCGGCAGTGACTTCTTTTTTGACGGGCTTGGGAGGCTCTTTGGGCTTCTCCTCCTTTTTCCGTTCGGGGAGAGCAGCTGCGTCCATCTCGAAGGAAGCAGCCGCCTTGGGGCGAAGCTCTTCCTCGACTTCCTCGGGCTTCTTGACCGCATGATCTTCCGCCGATTCAAAGCCGTCGAATTTGACGTTTCTAAGCTCTTTAGCGCCCGCGAACATATCATCTGTGATCGTCGGGCTCACGAGCCCCTCCATCTCGGCAGGCTCCTCGGGCTCGGCTTTCTGCTCCTTATGCTTGGGACGCTCTACCTCGCGTCCGCAGACATCGCAGAATATCGCGTCGAGAGGGAGGAGGTTTCCGCACTGCTGGCAGTATCTGTGTGATTCAACTTTCTTTCTTTCAACGGGAGTTCCGCAGGCGGTACAAAATCTTTCGTTTTCCTCCAGCGGCGCTCCGCAGGCGGCACAAACATTAGCCATACGAGCTTTCCTTTCTGTACTGTATACAATATATACTACGCGCTATTGCAAATCATAATAACGATCTGCGATCCGCCGTCTTTGACGGCGGGCGGCGCTATGCGCCGCTAAGCGCTACGTTATACGCCCTCTGCCAAAGCCACATAGTGGCTTTGGCGGCTTATACGCCCTCTGCCAAAGCCACATAGTGGCTTTGGCGGCTGCTGCGCAGCCTGCAAAGCACAACTTCGTTGTACTTTGCAATAGAGGGCAGTATATAATGGTCACGATCTCGCGAAGGTGAAGGACTCGATCACCTCGCCGTAGATGTACCACACGTCCCCGTACCTTACGACGGTCATTTCCCGCGAATCGGAGAGAAGATCGAGGTTATCCTGAACGCGGAAATCCACGTTGAGCTTAAAAGCCTTGCTGAATTCGAGCCGCGTGCCGTAGCGTTCTGCGGCTTCCTTTTCGAGGGCTTCGGTCTCGCTTTCCGAAAGCTCGGAGCTGTCGCGTATCTTTACACGCAGCCTGCTCTCGTGATCGTCCCTGCTGAACACGTTCCCGAGGAACCCTCGCTCCATGTCCTCCGCCAGTCTGAAATGCTGTTTCTCCTGCGGGAGCCAGCAGCTGAGATAGCTCTCCTCGTCGCCGTAGTTGGCGGCTGCTCTCATGGAGTAGACAGGTTTCTCATAGCTCATGCTGCTGCTGTCGTCCTTGCCGCAGCCCGTGAGCGCTGCCGCGAGGATCATAGCCGAAGCGGCAGCTGCCCCTCGGAAAAATCCCCCCCGGAGCAATGCCGAAGGGGAGGGCAGATGCCTTGTCATTCGAGGGTGACCTTTTTCATGACCTGCTCCATAACGGGTCTGTCGCGGAGGTCTGTCTCGGTGCAGGCGATCTCATCGACCACGTCCATGCCCTCGACTACCTTGCCGAAGGCGGCATACTGACCGTCAAGGTGCGGCGAGGTCTTGTGTACGATAAAGAACTGCGACGAAGCGGAGTTGGGCATAGCCGATCTCGCCATAGAGATGACCCCGCGTTCGTGGCGGACGGTGTTGTTCACGCCGTTGGCGATGAACTCGCCCTTGATGTGCCTGCCCGAGCCGCCCATGCCCGTGCCCTCGGGGTCACCGCCCTGTATCATGAAATCTTTGATGACCCGGTGGAAGATCAGCCCGTCGTAGAAGCCCTCGCTCACCAGCTGCTCAAAGTTCGCAACTGTTTCGGGAGCCGCATCGGGGTAAAGCTCTATCTTGATCTTCTTGCCGTTTGCCATTTCTATTACAACCATAATAATATCTCCTGTCCGTATCAGTTATCCGAGGGGTCGTCGGGGTGAACGCCCACGGGGAGCGCGTCGCCGCGTTCGGGTGTCTCGGAGCGCCTGCGGTCGCCGTAGACCTCTAAAAATTCCTTGGTCTTGGCAGCGGTATCCGCCGCGCTGATCTCTTTGATGTTCTTGTAATCTTTGTCGAGGGATTCGTCCTTGGCGCGTCCCAGACCTGTCATCTTCCGCTCGATCTCGTCTGAGCCGACCTCGGCGATGTTCTGATACTCCGCGTCTTTAGTCTCGTCCTTTGCAACGCCCAGGACAGAGAGTCCTGCCTCGATCTGGTCGTTATCGGCGGACACGATGTCGCCGAGGGTCTTTTTCGATTCCTCCGCACGCCTGTCGCGTTCCTCGACCATATCATAGATGCGCTGCTCGATATCCTGCTGGAGCTTCGCCTCGTCGATGTCCTGCTGATGAGTGGCAACGTAGCGCTCATGCTCGATGGCGTACTGCGCCTCATACTTCTCCTGAGCGGCAGCGACCTCGGTATCGGCGACCTTGCTGATA
>CACZJT010000091.1:8714-9260 GCA_902781565.1 uncultured Ruminococcus sp. | reverse complement strand
CCGGGACAACTACGGCAATATGATCTCGCCAGGATATGTGACACAGCACTTCCACTATGTCATTACCCGAAACGGTTTGAAGCATCTGCGTTTCCATGACCTCCGTCATTCATGTGCCAGCTTATTACTCGCTCACGATGTTCCGATGAAGGCTATTCAGGAGTGGCTTGGACATAGTAACTTTTCTATTACAGCAAATCTTTATAGTCATTTGGAATACAATGCTAAGGTCAGCTCGGCTGAAACCATTGCGAGGGTACTCGGCGGCAAGTCCGATGATAAACCCGAAGCAGAAAAGCCTGCCGAAAAGGAAAAGACCACCAGCAGAAAGTCCACTGCAAAGGCAGCAAGTAAAACACCGCCTAAAAAGACCGGCGGTAGAAAAAAGAAAAGCGATAATCCCGAAGGCACGGGAGAATCGCAAGTGTCAACATTATAGAATATAAACAACGAAAGTGGAATCAAGAAAAAGAAATCAAAAAACGTGTGATTTTGGTAGAAAAAATGGTAGAAAAAAAGTGGCATTCACGCTTATATTGTCTACCA
>CACZJT010000091.1:0-8672 GCA_902781565.1 uncultured Ruminococcus sp. | reverse complement strand
AAACTACGTTAAATCGGACAGAAACGGAAAAATTTACAATCGAATCAATATAATAGAGTAGACAAATTCACGCTTTTATGATATAATGCAAATATTATGATGACGTTTTGCCAAAGCAGCTGAAAAATACGGCGGTCATACGTCGTTAAAGTGAGCGCGGCTCGCCGAGGAAGGGATAGTCAGATATGAACAATAACAGCGATCTCTTTAAACTGAACGAAGAAATGCTCGAGCCCTCGATAATGTGGATGGCGGAGCAGGTGCCCGGAGGATTCTTTATTTACAAGGAGGACGAGGAGCAGAAGCTCATACTAATTCCTAAAAGGTTAGTATTAACAGATAAAACAAGACCTCTTTCGGAAGCCCGAAAGAGGTCTTTTATGTAATATATGTAATAAGTGATATCAGAAATCGAGCGGCTGTGCGTTCTCGATGGCGGGGAGCAGGCGCTTGCGGAGCACCAGATCAACGCGGACCTTTATGGATTCCTTGTTATCTCCCGCTACATTTATCGACTGATAGGACATGAGCAGCAGGCAGTAAGGCATGAGCTTCTGGGTGATCGCACCTATCTCCTCGGGGGTGGACACTCCGAAGTAAGCTCCGCACATAACGCCCCATACCTTCTGTCCGAGGTCGAGATCGAAGCCCAGCAGTCTTTTGAGCTCCTCGTCCGATCTTGCTCCCCCCCGTGTCGAGGGGAGAATGAGGTAGGCAAGCATGAGCCCCGCGATGTCGAATACGGGGTGTCCCGTTGTGGCGTCGCCGATGTCGATGAGCAGGAACTCGCTTCCGTTCATCATTATGTTCTTGGCGTTGTAGTCGCCGTGGAGGAAGGTCTTGCGGTCGGGGATAGCATTTATGAAGCTCTTTACCTTATCGGCTTCCTCGGCAGTGAGGAACTCGGATATCGAATCCAGCCAGCTTATGAACTTCTGCTTGCGGTCGGGAAGTCCCGAATCCTCGTCGGGGACGATGGCGTGCAGCTTTTTGAGCAACATGGCGCTTGCGCCCGATATCTGCGGTATCTTCGAGGGATCGGCGGAAATGATCTGGGCAGTGGTCTGCGCGTTCAGCAGTTCATAGACCACGCCGTAGCAGTCGCCGCACTTCACCACGTCGTAGGAGATAGCCGTCGGAACGCCCATAAGGAAAGCCTTCTGGGAGGTCGCCCTCTCCTGCTCCACGAACGAGAGCCCTATGCCGGGATTGTATACCTTGACGATAGTTTCGGGGTCAATGCGGTATACCCTGCCGTAGCCGCCCGAGCCGATAAGTTCGCAGCCCTCCACCGAGATGTTCCTCAGAGCCTTTTTGACGTCAAGCAGCTCGGTGAAGCCCGTAGTTTCGAGGATATCGTAGATATCGCGGGAAACATTTATCATCGGAAGTGCCTTCTTTGTTAGCTTGCGCAGCTTCATGAGCACGCGAAGTCCCGCGCTCGAAATGTATTCGAGCTTCTCGGCGTCGATGACGATATCCTCCGTCCTGCCCTCTACCGCGGCTAATACTTCCTTTTCGGTCTGTGTGGCGTTGCTCGTGTCTATCCTGCCGTCAAGGAAGATAGTAAGGGTGTTGTTCTCAATAGATGTTCTCATTATGTTCCTCCGTTTGGTCAAATGTTTTTAAAATCTTAATTGAATAAATTATACCATATCTGAAGTAATTTGTCAAGAGTTTTTTAACATTTACTTGAAGCATAGTCAAAACTCACAAATCTAATGTCAAATCATTTAAATATATATTGAAGCTGTTGACATTTGGAAAAATTTTTTGTATAATAATTGTTAAGGAATTTATAACACTTCGCAGAATGGAGGAAGATCATGTCAATAAAACAGATAACTTCGGGTATCGCCGCACTGCTCATCGCTTCGGCTCTGCCGATATCTGCGGCTGCTGAGGTCGCGACGGTAATAAAGACCGCTCCCGCGGCTGCTGATACTCGGCTTGAAATGTCGGTACAGCCTGCCTATACTGTGACTATCCCCGCAAAGGTGGAGCTGAAAGGCACAACAGGTATCTATCAGGGTTCGGGTGACGTGACCGCCGAAAATGTGCGGCTCGGATTCGGGCAGCAGCTGATAGTCGGGCTTTCGGGCGAGGACGGCTTTGAGCTGAAAAACAGCGCCGATGAAAAAGTCACCCTGCCCTATACGCCCTCGGGCAGTTTCGGCACTATAAGCAAGTCGGGAGGGAATGTGGCAGTCTTCGGCGTTTCGGATAAAAAACAGACCGTCACCGTGAGCTTCATCACCGACACTGCGCCTGAGTATGCGGGCTCTTACAGCGATACGGTGGTATTCGATATCTCTATAGGCTCCGAGGGGATAAATGTCGTCACTGCGGAGGGTCAGAGCATTGGCACCCCCGGCATAGTGAACGCCCGTGAGCTGGGCGGTTATAAGATGATGAACGGCAAGACCGTTAAGCGCGGACTTCTGCTTCGGACGGCGAAGCTCTCGACGGCTTCGGCGGAGGACATCGCTGCTTTGAAGGACAAATACAACTTGGGCTATGTGGTGGATATGCGCACCGAGGGCGAAGCTGCAAGCGCTCCCGACCCAGAGATCGAGGGCGTTGAGGAGATATTCACTCCTATCGACCTGACTGCTTGCCTTAATGAGCTCAGTTCGGCAGCGACCCCCGAGGAACGGAAGGCGATACTCGAAAGGGCATACGAAAACGGCGGTCTCGGAAGCATGATGTACGTGAACGCCCTGAAAGATGAGGAGACCCGAAAGCAGTACCGCAGGTTCTTCGACACGCTTCTTGCAGCAAAAGGCGAGAAAGCCGTGCTTTGGCATTGCTCTATGGGCAAGGACAGGACAGGCATGGGCGCCGCTATGATACTCACCGTTCTAGGAGCGGATGAGGAGACCATAATGCAGGACTTCATGCTCACGAACCTGTTCTACGAGGGTTCTTATGAGTCGGCTCTTGCTTCCGCGCAGAAGATGTTCCCGAACGACCCCGACCTCGCGGCGGCGATAGCCGAGCTTTCGAGCGGCGTCAAGGAGGAAAACCTTAGAGCAGTCCTTAACTACATGAAGGAGGAAAGCGGTTCGGTCGAAGCCTTTATCCGCGATAAGATAGGCGTCACCGATGAGGAAATGGATCTGCTGCGCTCCTATTATCTGACAGATCAGTGAAGAAATAGTTTGCTCCCCCGCGGAAATGACCGAAGGGGGAGCTTTTTTGTTATCTCATATCACTTGCTGTACTGCATTCTCATGAGTATCTGCTTGTCGTTGAAAACGGGGTCGTCCGAGCCTACGCCGATGAAGTCCCTGCCGAACATATCGAACATATTGCCCTTGATGGCGAACTCGGGGAGCCTGCCTATGAAGCGCTCGCCGTCGCAGAGCATGGCGGTCTGTATGGGGGTGACGTACTCGCCCTTGTCGTTGAAGCCGCCCCCCGCCGCGATTATCGGCACGACCGTGAGCCGTCCGTCAAGAAGCTCCTTTACGGTCTTTTCGCTTCGCTCTATGCGGAGATTCACATAACCGTTGTAGGGAATGTCGGTCATATTGATACCCGCACTCCCCGTGTGGGGAACGCCGTACTTGTCGGCGGTGTACTTGTCTGCATATCCCGAGAGAAGCACGCCGTTTTCGATGAACACACGCCTGTCATTCGGCTGAACGACGCCTTCGCCGTCAAAGAAAGGCGTGAACCATGTCTCCTTGTCGGAAACGTCGTGAGTAAGCGTGAAGCCGTCGGCGAATACCTTCTCGCCTATCCTGCCCGAGAGCAGGGAAGTGCCGAGCGCCATATTCTCGGCGTTAAGGCACTCGTTCAGCTTGCCGAGATATCCGTAATACTGTTCCTGAATGATAAGCTCCTCGGGGAGCTCCACCCTGTTCGTGAAGTTCGTCAGGTAATTGTCAGCCATATCGGTGAACTTCTTGAAATCGAAATCCCGCTGACCTATGCTGAACCAGCCGTCGTCAATGTCCTTGCTGTCCTTGTGCTTGAAGGCTATCTCTATATCGAGCGTACTGTCGGTGTTGGAGAGGTCGAGCCCGAGGGTATTCTTTATGGCTTTGGTCGATGTCGAAACGTATATCTCCCCCGAGATGATGAAGTCGGGGTGGTGCGTTTTCAGATACTCCACCGCTTCGTGTGCTATGTCCATAAGCTCCCTGTCCGTGTACCCGCGCTCGGTCTTGTCGCGGTGACGTGTGCCCGTTTCGAGTGCGAACTTGTAAGGACGTTTCAGCGAGAGGTTCTCCGCGGCTTTTGCGAACTGCTCCTCCTCGTCAGCCATTCCCTGAACGAACTGCACCCCCGCATACTCGCCGTCGTAAACGCGGAAGGAACGGTCAGTGCGCTCGTCCTTGCTGAATGTGTTTATCTTTGTTTCCTTTATCTTTACCGAACGGTACAAGTACCGCGAGGTGATAAGCTCTCTTTCCATTTTGCCGTCCTCCCTCAGTTTATAGTCAGCTTTCTGACGCGGATAGTCGGTCCCGCGTCGGAAACGGGCATGGACTGACCGTTCTTCCCGCAGGTGCTCGTATCGCAGAACTCCATATCATTGCCCACTGCGTCAATGTCAAAGAGCGTCCGGAAAACGCTTCCCGTCACAACATTGACCCTCAGCGGCTCGGCGAGCCTGCCGTTTCTGATACGGTAGCAGCAGTTGGGCTGCATGGTGAAGGTCCCCTGACCCGTGCCGTAATTCACGTTGTAGACGTAGATGCCGTCATCTACCCCCGCGATGATCTCCTCGTGGGAGATGTCCCCGGGCTCCATGTAGGTATTGGTCATGCGCACCATGGGAAGATATCCGAAGTCCTGCGCTCTCGCGTTGCCCGTCAGCTCCTCGCCCAGCGTCGCCGCTGAATTTGCATCGTGGAGCCTTCCCGTCAGCACGCCGTTTTTGATGAGCCACGTTTCCCTCGGAGCGGTGCCCTCGTCATCATAGGCTATGTACCCGCGGTGGAGCATATCCCCGCTGTCGCATATGGACACAAGGTCGCTCCCGACCTTCTTGCCCATGACCCATTCGTCCTGCAAGGTCTTGTCGTTCAGCATGAAATCAGCCTCGCTCTTGTGACCGAAGCTCTCATGGGTGAACATACCCGTCACCGCGGGCGCAAGTACGCAAACATAGTCCCCGGGGGTGACATCGACGGCGTTCTTGGCGAAGTCGAGATACCTGTCACGCCGCTCTATGACCTCCTGCTCGTGACCGAAGAGCTTGTCAAAGTCCATGCCCCTGAAGCTCCTTCCGCCCGAGGTCTTGATATCGTTCACCACGAAATCGAACCATACCCAGAATCCGCACTGCTGGTAGTCCTGCACGATCTCCGCGCCCTTGCTGGAATAGAACTCTTTGATGATGTGTGCCTGTGAATAGCCCGCATACCACTGTTTCAGCTCGGGGATATCCTCGTCCACGCAGGCGGAGATGTAACCTTGAAGCAGCTCCTCGCGCTGTTTCCGCGTTATCTTTCTGACATCATTATCGCCGTCAAAACGCAGCACCTTGTCCTTGTGTACCTCGAACATCTTGACTACAGGCACGTTTTCGATGTCGGGATCGGGCTCTGCAAGAGCCGCCAGCCCGTCAAGCTCCTCCTGTATCTTGTCCGTATCATTTGTGACACCGGTGTACCACATTTTTCCGTCGTACACACGTATCATAGCGCCCGTTACGGAAGTCTCGCTGTTTTGCTTGACCTCGCCGTTCTGCACCGTATATGCCGCCGTCTTGCTGTGCTCTATACGGATATCCGCGTACAGTCCTTTCGGAAAAACATACATCTTTTATTCCTCACTTTCATATCAGAGTTTTTTAATCCGGGTTGTCTCTTCGTCCCCGAACATGAATCGGCTGAAAGGTCTCAACTCTCCCGTATCCTCGAAGCCGAGGCTTTTGTGAAGTGCCTTAGAGGGCTCGTTTTCCTCCTCGATATAGGCGTAGACGAACTCTCCGCCGTTTGCGGTGCGCAGTATCTTTTCAAAGCCCTTGCGAAGCATTTTGCCTGCTATCCACTCTCTGCTGTTTCGGCAAAGCTCTTATATTCTTTGCTCCTGTTCTCCTTGCAGTAAGCCTTAACGCAGAAACGATCTTCATTCTTTCTCTTTAATGCGGTCGGTGTATTCAGTAAAATACAAAAAGTGCCCCCGAAAACGGGAACACTCTTATCTCCGCATATCAGATAAAGCCCATTGACCGCATCAAAAAGCCGTAAGTGAATGATAGATATTCCCGCATCTGTTTTCATCTGTATATGTCATATCATTCACCTGCCTTTAGTTCGATGTTGGTATTATATCATATTTCGGGAGCTTTGTCAATAGTTTTTGGAAAATATTTTTTAAGTATAAGCCGTTCAGCCCGCGCCCGTGTCCTCGCCGAAAAACTCGCTCTCCGCCGATACTATCATTCCGATATCGACCGACTTTCCCGCGGTGTCGTGCTCGCGGTCATAGAATATGAGCCTGCGGAAAGTCGTGTCCACCCGTTTGACCTCCCCCGTGAAGCTCTCGTAGCTGCCGCCCTCTTTCAATTTATCGGGGACGAAATAGGTGATCGTCACCTCGGGACGATAGCCCTCTGCTGTCATCGCACCGAGCAACATGAATTTGCGGTCAAGCTCCTCGCGGACATGGTCGGGCAGGTCTGTCATCTTATCGGTCAGCCTGGCAGTCTCCGCGATGATCTCATCATAGCCCACCAGCGCCGCATAGGGCGAGAACTGTGCCGCGCGGTCGTACATACTCATGTGCGTGCGACCCTCCGCCTTATGGTGGGGGAGGTCGATGATATCCGCGTATGGAAAAACTTCCTTCATGCTCTCACCTCATTCCTTCATTCAGCGCGGTGTCCGCCGATCTGACCGTTGCGCTCTATAGTCGTGCCGCCCTCAAGGAAGTTCATGCCCTTGAGCAGTGCGTTCTTGCCGAATCTTTCCTGTATTTTGAGTGTCGCCTGTTGCAGCCTGTGCTCCCGCTCCTCCGAACGTTTAGCCTGCTCCCTGTCCTTTTCAGCCTGCGAAAAGTCGGTGAAGAAGTCAAGCTGAACGGGTGCTTCGTCGGGAATGTCGCGCTCAAAAATGACGTCCTCGGCGGCGATGTTCACGCGGCGTATCAGCAGCGAACTATCCACCTCGCAATCGAATATCCGCAGCACAGCCCCGCAGAGAAGCTGTGCCGAGGCTGTGTAGTGATCGAGGTTCTCGGTGCCGTGGGCGTGCTTCGGAACAGCTCTGCCGTAGTAGTCCTTCACCACCGTGCCGCCGTAAGTCCGTCCTCGCTCGCCCTTCAGGCTCTCGCGGTCGTAGCCTACCGTGAGGGTGATCTTTTTCGTCACCACGCCCTTTCTCACCAGATCAAGCGCCAGCAGTTCCATCATCTCGCGGACTATCAGCCGCCCTTTTTCAAAGCTGTACGGCTCTTTGAGCACCTGCCCCGAGGATATGGACTTCGCCGCGGGGCGGTAGGTCTTGATGACGTCCACGGTGGTCGGCTCCCAGCCCCAGGCGTGGTCGATGATGAGCTCAGCGTTTATGCCGAAGGTCTTGTATAGCTTGTTTTCGAGCAGCGGGTCAAGTGACGCCCTCGCCACGTCCCCCATAGTGTAGAGCTGCATAGCTTCGAGTTTGCGGCTGATACCCCCGCCTATGCGCCAGAAATCCGTCAGCGGGCGGTGCGTCCAGAGCAGTTCGCGGTAGCTGCGTTCGTCCAGCTCCGCTATGCGCACGCCGTCCTTGTCGGCAGGGGAGTGCTTCGCCACGATGTCCATGCAAATCTTTGCGAGATACAGGTTCGTCCCTATGCCCGCGGTCGCGGTGATACCCGTTTCGTAAAGCACATCGCGTATCATGGTCATGGCGAGCTGGTGCGCAGTCATTCCGTAGGTCGAAAGATAGCCCGTCACGTCCATGAACACCTCGTCTATCGAGTAGACCACGATGTCCTCGGCGCTAATATATTTAAGGTAGATGGAGTAGATCTTGTTGCTGTATTCCTCGTAGAGCCTCATTCGCGGCGGGGCGGTGATGTAGGAAAGCTCCAGCGAGGGGTCGCTTTTAAGAGCCTCGTCATCGAAGCTCGAACCCGAAAATTCGTACTTTCCCTCGGCGTTTTTCGTTATTTTTCCGCATTTTATGCTCTGCCACTTTCTCTCGCTGTTGACCTCCCCAACCCGTTGAATGACCTCGAAAAGCCGTGCCCGTCCCGAAATGCCGTGAGCTTTAAGGCTGGGCGACACCGCAAGGCAGATAGTTTTTTCGGTGCGTGTGGGGTCTGCGACCACGAGATTCGTAGTCAGCGCATCAAGCCGACGTTCGGCGCATTCCACGGAAGCGTAGAACGACTTCAAGTCGATAGCAACGTATGTTCTTTTGCTCATGGGATACACCTCTTTTCGCCGAGCGTGTTTTTTGTTTATACCAAGATAGATCATAATTTGCGGGGCTGGATAATTCGGAATTCGGAATGAGGAATGCGGAATTGAAGGTGTCCGCCTGTGGCGGACGGATATGCGGACGCGGTACGCCAAGCGAAACCGCTCCGCCGAAGCCGCAAAAAGAAAGTGTAAAATGACCGCAAGCACAAAAAAAGAAAGCGGCACTCTGTAGCACAGACCAAAAGTCTTAGGAAAGAGTCAAGGGAATAACCCTTCTTCAGAAGGGTTTTCCCTTGCAGGGGAGCGA
>CACZJT010000090.1 GCA_902781565.1 uncultured Ruminococcus sp. | reverse complement strand
GTGCGCCCCTACACAAATGGAACAACGTAACGTTGTTCGGGTCAAGAGGTCGGGGCAAGCCCCGACCCTACACCAAAATCATGCACGTCAAAGGGGCGGAAGCTGCACCAACGCAGTTGTGCCGCCCCGCCCTACACCAAATAGTGCAGTACGGTCAGCCTTACAAATTATGATTTACCGACCGAAAGGAAATAATATGGAAAACCTCTGGAAAAAAAATTTTATCGACATCGAGCCCTACGTGGCGGGCGAACAGCCCAAATCCGATGACATCATCAAACTCAACGCCAATGAAAACCCCTATCCCCCCTCCCCTGCTGTCATGAAGGCTATCGAACAGTTCGGGGCGGAGGGTCTGCGTATGTACCCCTCTATGGACGCCGCTCCCCTCAGACAGGCGGTCGCGGAACGCTGCGGGGCTCTTAACGGCGTGTCCCTCTCGCGGGAAAACGTCTTTATCGGCAACGGCTCCGATGACGTTCTGGCGACCGCTTTCCGCGCTTTCTTCAACTCCGATAAGCCTATACTATTCCCCGATGTTACTTATTCGTTCTATCCCGTTTGGTGCGAGCTTCTCAAAATACCTTACCGCACCAAGCCCGTTGACGAACGCTTTGAGATAAACGCTTCCGACTACGCCGAGCCGAACGGCGGCGTGGTCATACCCAACCCCAATGCGCCTACCTCTATCGGGCGCGGGCTCGACTTCGTGCGGGAGATACTGGAGCTAAACCGCGACTGTATCGTTATCATCGACGAAGCCTATGTGGATTTCGGCGGCGAGTCGGCTATTCCCCTGCTCTCCGAATACGGCAATCTGCTCGTGACACAGACTTTCTCGAAGTCACGCTCTATGGCGGGTATGCGCATCGGTATGGCTTTCGGGAGCCCCGAGCTCATCACCATGCTCGACGCCGTAAAGGACAGCTACAACTCCTACCCTATGGACAAACTCGCTATCGTGACGGGTATCGCTTCCGTGAACGATGAGGAATATTTCCGCGAGACCCTCGCTAAAGTCATCTCCACCCGCGACCGTACCGCCGCGGCTATGCGCGGTATGGGCTTCAACGTTGCCGAAAGCTCAACGAACTTCCTCTTTGCACAGCACGAAAAACTCGGCGCAAAAGAGATCTTCGGCTTTCTGCGGGAGCGCGGGATTTACGTGCGCTTCTGGAACAAGCCCCGCATAAATAATCGCCTGCGCATAACCGTAGGCACAGACGAACAGATGGACAAAATGCTCGCGGCGCTTAAAGAGCTGACCGCCGAGCCGTGATTTCGCAAGATAAAAACGTATCCCTACGAACGAAACGAGGTTCTTTTTTCTGCATATGGACGTTTTCCTGATATGTATACTTCTCTGCCTTTCGGCGGTCTGCTCGGCTACCGAAACGGCGATGTCCTCTGCCAACCGCATACGCCTTAAAAATATGGCTGCGGGCGGCAAAAAGAGCGCTAAAAAAGCCCTCGCCGTCATTGACGAATTCGACAAGGCGCTCACGGCTATCCTCATCGGGAACAACGTCGTGAACATACTCTCCTCGTCCCTGACGACGGTGCTTTTCACGCGGAAATTCGGCGAGGGGAGCGTCGCCTATGCGACCATCGTCATGACCGTGCTGGTGCTTATCTTCGGGGAGATACTGCCTAAAAGCCTTGCCAAAGAGAACGCTGAGGGATTCTCGATGCTCATGGCGGCTCCCCTCTCGGCAGCCATGTTCCTGCTGACCCCCGCGATATGGTTCTTCGGCATGATAAAAAAGCTCGTTCAGAAACTGACAGGCGGCAAGAGCTCACAGCCGGCATTCACCGAGGAGGAGCTCAAATACATCATCGACGAATCCGAGACAGAGGGCGTCCTCGAAGAACAGGAATCCGATCTTGTGCGCTCCGCTCTCGACTTTGACGAGACCGAGATAGGCGAGGTGCTCGTTCCCCGTGTGAACATCGTGGGCATAGAGAAAAAGGCTACCCCCGACGAGCTCAAAGCCCTGTTCTTCGACAGCAGCTACTCCCGCGTGCCCGTCTACGAAAAGAGTATGGACAACATCATCGGCATAGTCCACCAGATCGACTTCCTCAAAGCCTATCTTGACGGGCTGACCGACATCACCGAGGTCATGAACCGACCCGTCTTTATCCCCGAGCACAAGCGTATCTCAGAAGCCATGAAGCTCATGCAGAAGAAAAAGGCGCATATGGCGGTGGTGGTCGATCAGTACGGCGGTACGGCGGGCATATGCACCCTCGAAGACATAATCGAGGAGCTTGTGGGCGAGATATACGACGAGCGGGACGAGGAGGACGACTCCTTCGTTCAGGCTGGCGAGGGCAGGTGGAGCGTTTCGGCGGAGCTTTCGGTCTCGGACTTTCTTGAAAAAGCCGACCTCCCCGAAGATCTCATCGACACGGACGCGAACTCTATGGGCGGCTGGATAACAGCAGTCCTCGAACGCTTTCCCGAAAACGGCGAGCGTGTGGAAGCCCTGCCATTCACCGCGACGGTCACAATGGAGAACGATCAGCGCATAGACAGGCTCATGATAGAATATCACCCCGAAGTAAAGGAGAATGAGGAATAATGCCAAAGCAGATAAAAGTCAAACATCTCGACCCGCGGGAGCTGAAAAACGCAAAGCTCTCCATCGCGGCACTGGGAGGCGCCTTCCTGTTCGGAGGGACGTTCACGGCGCTTCTGTCGGTTCTCGGCAAGGAGAGTGCGGACGGTTCGCCGCTCGCGGTGGCGGTGTCGTGCAGCTTCGTGATATATCTCATACTGCTGCTGATACACTGCATACACGGCTTTGTGACCTTCGAGAAGCTCGACCACTACGGGGTGCTGATGACCTCGGTGCTGACGGCGTTCTCGGCGTTCACGGCGATACTGAACGTACAGTTCGCGGCGGCACTGTTCTTCACGGCGCTGGGAATGGAGGACTCCGCAAAGTCCGTCATCGGCGGCAAGGGCTTCGATGAGTTCATGCAGACCCAGCGGACGTCGTGGATACTGATGATCTGCGGCGTGGCGGCGGCGATGATCGCGGGGCTCATAGGCATAGTGAAGCTCGGAAAGAACGTGGGGAAGCGTTAAAGCATCTCCGAAAGCAATAAAGCCTCTGCTGTTTGCAGAGGCTTTTGTATTTATATCTGCATTTCGGTTTCTGCGACAGGCTCCTGCCGAGAAGGTGCGGGAACCGACTTTCCTATCTTATTCATCACAAGAGCCGCAAGTATAGGAGCGAGCTTTATCGGAAGCGCAAATAATCCAAGTAGGGTAACTGTTAATGCCAATAAACTTATCTTTAACACATTGAACAGCAGCCCGAATTCCGATGAGCCTATGAACCATGTACCGGCGGACAGATGTCTGCCGCCTTTCTTGTAGAACACGATACCCGCAATAATGTGAACTAACGACCAGCCTATCACCATGCTTTCTGCCAAAGACTTTGGCAATACTGTTATCAAGACTGCAATTAAGGCGAAATCAAGCAGCATTATCAAGGCACCGAATGCAACTATCATCAAACCATGCACTATACTTCCACCCATTTTCATTAACAAGCCTTTCATATTTCAATACCCCTTTCAATTCGAGCCTTACGCCGCCGCATAAGCGCTGTTGTTTTTCATAGCCTTATACTTTTTCTTCATTTTCGAGCCAATGACGAACAGTACCACAGTGATCGCCAGCGCTCCAAGTGCCACGCCGCCCGAAACGTTTCTCACGAGCCCGTAGGCATACAAAGCTCTTTCACGCTCGACCATTCTGCCGTTTATAACCACAGAAAGTGCGGGGGAATCGGCGATCTCCCTGTACTCGCTGTTCATGTAGACGCAAAACACGCCTCCTGCCAGTGATGTTAAAATGAAGATCACCTTGAACAGAACCAGCATTGCCCTTTTGAATGCATACATATTTTATACCCTCCCGTTTTTATCTCAATTATGTAAACTTTTGCTATCAAAAATCCCCCATCTTCTCGGCTGCCGCTTCAAACTCTTCCTCTGTCATGCTGTCGAGCTTTTCGGCTGCCGCCTCTGCTTCCTCCTCGGTGATCTCATCGGGGGACTTGGCAGAACTGCTGTCCGAGGGACCGTTGCAGGCAGTCATCGTAAACGCCAGCGCCACCGCCATTACCACGGGGATCATTCTTCTGATATTCATAATGATACTCCTTTTTTAATGCATTACCATTTCATAACGAATTTTTGATTTTGAAACGTTTCAATTATATAAGTCGGTCGGAATCAGAGTTTTGTTACATGATCACAAAATAAATTCCTTTGTATTTTGTAAATATTTCATGAACGAAATCCTGCCATTGCAGATCTTCCAAAAACAAAAAAGGTACCACGAAAAACGTGATACCTTCTGTGGTGGGGGAAGATGGATTCGAACCATCGAAGTCAGTGACAACAGATTTACAGTCTGCCCCCTTTGGCCGCTCGGGAATTCCCCCATATTAAGTTGAAAGCTGGTGGACGGACTCGAACCCCCGACCTGCTGATTACAAATCAGCTGCTCTACCAACTGAGCTACACCAGCATTTCGTCGGTCCTGCTTCGTCCGACTGTCGTCTTATCCCTGACGACTATATTATTATATCACAACATTCAGCCGATGTCAAGAGGTTTTTTCTCGAAAAATGCATTTTGTAGGATTGCACAAATTTAATCAAATGTCTTTGTATCCGATCTGCACCTTCCACAAGCCCGCGAAGCTGCACCGCTCTCATGACGATATCATCACAGGCGTTTTCCACTATATTAGCTTTCTCAAAATATATGAAACCGCAGTTTTCACTGCTCTGCCCATGCGCCCCTCCAAAGTGCGGGACGCCGTTTTTACAATTTCACCAATTTTTACACCGATTTTTCGTATAGCTTATTTTCCTGCGGTCATTGACAAAAGTTCTTATATGTGTTATAATTATGAAAATATTAAACCGAACGGAGGAATAACTATGCATAATGAACTGTTACGGCGGGTCTGGGGACTGGGCTCGGCGGTCATCATCGGGGCGGGGTGCGTACTGCCTGCGGCTGCCGATGACAACGAGCTGCCCGTGATAACGCTTGATGCCGCTGCGCCTGCTGTCGTCATAAACGAGGTCTGCACGGGAAACGGCGGAACGAACGGCAACCTCACCGACGCCGTGGATAAAAACGGCGACCCCTGCGACTGGGTGGAGCTTTACAATCCCGCCGATACCGAAGCCGACCTTACGGGGCTGACCCTCGTGAAGGACGGCAAGGACAGCTTTGCCCTCGACGGCGTGAAGATCGCTCCGAAGGGCTTCACGGTCGTGTACTGCTGCAAGACCTACAACGGCGACGAGAACAAGCCCCACGCGGGCTTCAATCTCTCGGGGAGCGGCGTGAAACTCGCGCTAATGGACGGCGAGAACGAGGTGGATACCCTCGAAGTGCCTGCCCTTGCGGACGATACCGTTTGGGCTCGCAAGCCCGACGGCACAGGCGAGGCTGTTACCCTGCTCCCTACGCCCGAGGCTTCAAATAACGAGGCGGCTTCCGCCGTTCCCTGCAATGCTCCCGTTTTCGGTACGGAGAGCGGTATGTACTCATCGGCGTTCGACCTGACCCTCACTACCGACGAGGGCAACACCATTTATTACACCACCGACGGCACCGACCCCGCGACAAGCTCTACCCGCAAGGAATACACCGCCCCTATCAAGGTGCGCGACCGCTCCTCGGAAAATATGGTCATGGCGTCTTGGCTCAAAGTTTCGGAGATCACGCCCTGGTCCGACGGCGCGAGCCTTCCGAAGAACAGTGCCGTGGATAAATGTACCGTCATCAGAGCCGTGACCTACAGCGCGGCGGGCGAGTACAGTGAGACACTTACGAACAGCTACTTCGTGGGGGTGAACAATTCCGACCACAACGGGCTCCCGATACTCTCCGTCACCACCGACCCCGCGAGCCTTTTCGACTACGACACGGGCATTTACCGCAAGGGCAGGGTCTACGATGAGGTAGGCAAGCCCGCGGGCGGCGGCGATACCGCGGAAGCCAACTACAATCAGCGCGGCAAGGAGTGGGAGCGCCCCTGCCACATCGACTTCTTCGAGAGCGACGGCACTCTTGCGATATCGCAGGACTGCGGCATGAGGACGCAGGGCGGTTACTCCCGCGCGGATTATCAGAAGGCTCTGCGCTTCTACGCAAGGGACGAATACGGCAAGAAGAATTTCAAGTACACCTTCTTCGAGGACGCCTATCGTGAAGACGGTTCGGGTGATCAGCTTGCGAAGTTCAAGAAGCTGGTCATGCGGGCGGGCGGCAACGACACCAACTACGCCAAGTTCAAGGACAGCTACCTGCAAGCCCTGCTCTCGGGTCGCGCCTTTGATACTCAGGAGGGCAGACCCTGCGTCATGTTCATAGACGGCGAATACTGGGGGCTCTATACTTTGCAGGAGGACTACGACGGTCACTACTTCGAGGAGAATTACGGCGTAAATGCCGATGAGGTGGTAGTCTACAAGAAGGGTGAGATCGACGAGGGCAATGAGGAGGACATCGCGCTTTTCGATGAGCTTCGAGCCTTCGCGGAGAATAACGATCTCTCCAAAGCCGGGAATTACGAGCGCATAGGCGAGATGCTGGACATAAAGAGCTTCGCCGATTACATGGCGGCGGAGATATACATTCTCAACGAGGACTGGCCGGGCAACAACTACGCCATGTGGAGGGTGCGCAATACCGACAGCTCCAATCCCTACGCCGACGGCAGGTGGAGAATGATGCTCTACGATACCGAAATGGGCGTGGACCATTACGGAAATTGGAACACCCACTATAACTCGGATAACCTGAAAAATATACTGAAAAACACCAAGGACGACCTCCCCGTCATCTTCAACGCCCTGCTGAAAAATGCGGAGTTCAAGACGATGTTCGTGAACGCCATACTCGACATCTCGAACATCGACATGGCTCCCGACCGCGCCGCCGAGGTCGAGAAAAAGTACATGGAAGCCTACTATCCCGAGCTGGATAAGTCCTATGCCCGCTTCCCCACATGGGCGAACAGGCGCAACGCCGCCGACCCCTGCATAGAGCGCATGGACACCTTCCTTGCGAACCGTCCCGCATATATCCCCACCATGCTCAAAAGCGATCTCTCGCTCAAAAACGACGTAACGGTGAACATATCAGCCGTTCGCGCGGAGGGCGGCACGGTGAAGCTCAACGGCACGCCCATTGACCTCTCCTCAGCATTCACGGGGACTTACTTCGGTGACTGCAAGATCACCCTCACCGCCGAAGCAAAGGACGGCTTCAAGTTCGCGGGCTGGACGGGAACGGTAAGCTCCACCGACGCGGAGATCAGCATTTCCCCTGCCGAAGCGGGCTCTGTAAGAGCGCTGTTCCTGCGGGGCGATGAGAAGC
The DNA here is from genome assembly GCA_902781565.1 of uncultured Ruminococcus sp. Classification (GTDB taxonomy): domain Bacteria; phylum Bacillota; class Clostridia; order Oscillospirales; family Ruminococcaceae; genus YE71. Next base: position 12,437 of record CACZJT010000090.1, on the reverse strand, counting down.
TCTGCAAGGTGACTTTCACCGACGGCGAAAAGAGCGTTGACACCTACGTAATGCCCGGTGAGAACGCCGTTTTCCCCGAGAGCGTGTTCACCAAGGCGGGCTACACCGCGTCGGTGACGGGGCTTGATAAGATCACCTCCGACAAGACCATAAACGTCACCTACACGGGCAACAGCTACAAGCTCAAGCTGTTCCCGAACGGCGGCAAGGGCTCGACGGTCACTCTTGACGCAGTCTACGGCACGGAGCTTGCCCTCCCCGCCAACACCTTTACCCGCGAGGGCTATACCTTCAAGGGCTGGTCGAGAAAGACCACGGGCAATTCCGAGTTTGCCGACGGCGCAAAGGTAAGCGACCTCACGACGGGCAGTTCGGTGACGCTGTACGCTATCTGGGCTAAGAACGCCGCCGAAACGAAGGACATCTCTGCCTGCGCGGTGAGCACCGAAAGCACGGGCTTCATCTGCACGGGCGCGGAAATACGTCCCGCAGTCACCGTCACCGACGGGAACAAGACCCTAACGGAGGGCAAGGACTACACCCTCGCCTACGAGAACAACACCGAATGCGGGAACGCAAAGGTCATCGTCAAGGGTACGGGCGCTTACGGCGGTACCGCCGAAGCAGGCTTCAACATAGTTCCCGACAAGCCCAAGCTCACGAAACTCGCCCGCAGCAAGAGCGCTGTCAAGCTCACATGGGACGCCGTTCAGGGAGCGCAGAGCTACAAGGTCTACCGCCTGAACGGAAGCTCCTACAAGCTGATAAAGAACACCGCCTCCACCTCATTCACCGACAGCAAGCTGGCGGTCGGCACAGAGTACCGCTACAGGATATATGCGGTAGGCGGCGGCATAAAGAGCGCAAGAACGAGCTATGCGACCTGCACCAAGAGCGCCGTCCCCACGCTCAAAGGCAGCTCCTCGGCTAAAGGCAGGCTGAAACTCAGCTGGAGCAAGTCCTCCACGGGTACGGGCTATCAGGTCGCCTATTCGACCAAGAAAGCAGGCAGCTACAAACTGCTGAAAACGCTCCCCCTGTCCACGGCAAGCTACACCCGCACGAAGCTGAGATCGGGCAAGACCTACTATTTCAAGGTACGGGTATATCAGACAGTCGGAACGAAGAAGTTCTATTCGGGCTTCTCGAACGTGGTCAAGGTCACGATAAAGTAAAACTATCCCATAAACGAAAAGCGCTCCGAATGTTCGGGGCGCTTGTTTTTTCACTGCTTATACTAATTCCTAAAAGGTTAGTAGACAAAGATCGGTGCTGACGGCTCAGCAATCAAGGAAAGCGACCGCAGTTGTGGGTACAAGCACAGCTTGTACAACGCCCTGCAAGGGAGCTTGACGACGAGTGATGAGCCGTCAGTGCCGAGATTTGTCTGCTGTTCTTTTAGGGATTAGTATTATATTCGGTTTTGCGAGTTCGGGGCGCTCAATCCTCTTTCGGTCTGTAAAAATTCCCGAACAGCTTCTGGGTGCTGACCTCATTTATAAACGCTTCGGGGTCGGCTTCGGTCACGGCTTTCGTGACCTTCTTCGACTGCGCCGCCGAGATCACCGAATACACCACGTTGCGCTCACAATGCCCGTATGAGCCTTCGCCCTCTAAGATCGTCGCGCCGTGGGTGCTGACCTCGTATATCGCCGAGCATACCTCCGCAGGCTTGCGCGTCACGATGAACAGCGTCGTCTGCCTGAATTTCTTGTACATCATGTGCAGGACAGATGTGGAAGCATACTGGAAGATAATGGAATACAGTGCCTTGTCCCAGCCGAACATGATACCCGCTATGCACAGAATGAACGCATTGAACCCGAGTATAATATTGAACGAATCAATGCCCCGCTTCTCCGAAAGGAATATCGAGATGAAGTCCGTACCGCCCGAGGTCGCCCCCGCGTTCAGGCACAAGCCTATCGCAAAGCCGTTTATCATGCCGCCGAATATGGCGATCAGCAGTATGTCCTCGGTGATGATATACTGGGGGATAAGATCGGCAAACACGCTGTTTAAGATTATCATAAGGCAGGAATACAGCGTGAAATTCTTTCCGATGAACTTAAATCCCACGTACACGGGCAGGGCGTTCAGCGCCACGTTCACCACCGTGAACGGAAGCTCTATACCGAAGCTCATCTCGAACAGCCGTATGATAAGCAGCGACAGCCCCGACACTCCGCCCGGGTAAAGCCCTCCCGTTCCTACGAAAGTCTTCAGGTTCACCGCCATTATGAGCGCCGCGACAGTCACAACAGGTATGGTCGTGAGCGGGCGCCTCACCGCAGGAGAAAGCTCCCCCGCTTTCTTTTTCTTCATCGAAACACCTCCCTCTAACCTTTTAGGGATCGGTATTAAAAATCTGTGTAAAAAGAAAGACAGTCCGGAGAGACTGCCTTCTGACTTGTGTAAAAAATTTTGGAGAGGATGAAACGAGCTAAGAGTATTCTTAGTACATTCATTCTTTTTCTTCCCTCTGTTCTACATAATATAGTATACACCATTTCACGGGAAGATTCAAGAACAATTGCGTTACATTATATTACATTTCGGTTACAGTTTTGGCTCTTGCCACTATATTTGGTGTCCATCAATACTTCGCTCCGTACTGTGCGCGGTACTCACGCATTTTTTCGAGATACTCCTTGCCCTCAACAACGCCGTCCTCTATCGCCTTGATGATGTCGTCGATGGTGACGATAGAGCATACCTTCACGCCGAAGGTCTTGTAGGCGTCCTGAACTGCGGAAAGCTCGCTGTCGAGAGCCTTTTCCATGCGGTCAACGGTGATGACCATGCCCGTGACCTCGACCTTTGCGGCGCCTGTCAGCTTGGGCATTACCTCGCGCAGAGCCTTGCCCGAGGTCATGACGTCCTCGATGATGACGACCTTATCGCCGTCCTTGAGGGTGCGTCCCACGAACATTCCGCCTTCGCCGTGATCCTTGACCTCCTTGCGGTCGAAGCAATAGGAAACGTCCTTGCCGAACTTATTGTAGAGCGCGGTCGCCGCCGCTACCGAGAGGGGTATTCCCTTGTAAGCGGGACCGAAGAAAACATCGGCTTCGAGTCCGTTCTCCTCAATGCACTGAGCGTAGAACTCGCCCAGCTTCGCGAGCTGTGCGCCCGTCTTGTAGTTGCCCGCGTTGATGAAATAGGGAGCCTTCCTGCCGCTTTTGAGGGTAAAATCCCCGAAGGTCAGCACTCCGCTGTCAGCCATAAAACGAATAAATTCTTCCTTGTAGGTCATTTTAAACACTCCGATCGGATCAAATTTGTATCTTTATTATAACATATCCCGAGAGGATTGTCCAGTGTTTTCGGAAAAAAAGATCCGCCCCCGGAACATCAACAAATATTAACAAACAGTAAATTTGTGATTTATTTAACAAACAGGCTTATAAAATTAATTATTAAGATACTGTAAACACTTGAAAAAAGGCATGAAATGTGCTATACTATATCTATGAGCTTCGGACAGGACTGTTCAAACAGTCAGACGTAAAGGAGTAAATATGGTAAGCGAAAAACTGGTCGTTCTGAACGATGAAGGGCTGCATATGCGCCCCGCAGGAGCGCTTGCTAAGGCGGCGGCTTCATTCAAAGGCTGCGATATCACCGTTATCTACAACGGCAAGCGGACAAACGCCAAATCGGTAATGGCGGTCATGACCGCGGGGATAAACTGCGGCGCACAGATAGAGCTTGAATGTAACGGCGAAAACGAACAGCAGGTGCTCGACACCCTCGCGGAGATGTTCCGCAATTCCTTCAAATAAACAGCTAACGGCGTGCGGTCAATTCTCCGCACGCCGTCTTTTTTCTTGTTTTACCGCTTCATCGCCCTGCGATATTTTCCTCAAAGAACCGCAGAAAATCCTCCCTTGCTGCTTCCAGAGGCTTGTCGTTGCGGTAGGTGAGGTCGTAATCATATCCCTCCACGTTGTCGTCGGAGACATTGCCGTAGGTGCGCCCCTCTCCCCTGCGGACAAGCAGGGTCAGCGGCGTTATCCCCTCGGCGGCGGCGGCTTCGATGAAGTGGGCTATCTGCTCACACTCGCGGATATGTACGAACATGACCTCCGCGTCCCCCGCCAAGAATTCCCTGCACCTCCCTATCAGATACACGGTCGGCAGGTCGTTGTATTCACAGGTCAGCCGTTTCAGGTCGGAGAGGAACTTCCGCGAGCGGTCGTCCTTCTCGCCGTTCCAGCCCGCCTGCCTTGCCAGTGCCTTTATCGGGTCTATGGAGGAATAGTTCACCGTCCTGTACCTCTCGGCGGCGAACCCGCAGAGGGTGTCCTTTCCGACCCCTCCGCTGCCGTTTATCACGATGACTGTCTTTTTCATAGCTCTTTACTGCTTATCGGACTTCACGTCCTTATCGTTCTTATCTTCATTCTCATGCTGTTTGTTTATCTTCACGGATATCATGGTAAGGTCATCGAACTGCGGAGCCTCGCCCACGAATATATCCACGTTCTCCTTGACCTTTTTGAGCAGCTTCTCGGGGCTCTCCTCGGGTATCTCGTTGAGGGCTTCTATCGTCCGCTCGGTGCCGAAGAGCTTGTTCTCGGCGTTGGTGGCTTCCGCCACACCGTCGGTGTAAAGGAACAGCGTTCCGCCCTCCTCGAGCTTGAACTCGTAGTCCTTATAGCGCAGACCCTCCATAGCGCCCACTACCATGCCGTGCTTGTCTTTGAGAAGCTCGAATTTGCCGTCTGCCTTCTTGATTATCGGGTACTCGTGACCTGCGTTCGTAGCCTTGACCTTGCCCGTTTTCAGGTCTAAGATACCAAGCCATACGGTGACGAACATCTCCTCCTCGTTGTTGGCACAGATCGTGTTGTTCACGCGGGTCAGCACCTCTCCGGGGGAAGCCTCGGGACCCTCCATGCGGGTGGTATTGTCTATGAGTATCATCGCCATCATCATGAACAGCGCGGCGGGAACGCCCTTGCCCGAAACGTCGGCTATCACCACTGCGAGGTGATCGTCGTCAAGGAGCATGAAGTCGTAGAAGTCGCCGCCGACCTCCTTGGCGGGGGTCATGGAAGCGTAGATATCGAAATCGCTCCTCTGCGGGAAGGCGGGGAACAGGTTCGGGAGCATATTCGCCTGAATGCGTGTGGCAAGCTCCAGCTCCGCGCCTATGCGTTCCTTCTCGGCGGTGATGGTGGTTATCTGACCTATGTACTGCACCGTCTTGGCGGACAGCTCCGCGAAGGCTTCCGCAAGAAGCTCTATCTCATCCTTGGTCCTGTAGGCGTCCTCCATCTTGAATTGCAGGTCGCCCTCGGAAAGCTCGTCTATGCGGCGGGTCATGGTCTCTATGGGCTTTACTATCCTGCCCGCAACGGTCAGAGCGCCGATGAAAGCAAGGGTAAGAAGTATAGCCGTCCAGAGAAGTATCACATTCTGGGAATGGGAGGAAGCCTTGTTGTACTCCCCGAGTGCCTCATTATTTATATCGTCGTAGGCGGCGAGCATGGCGTTGGTGGGCTGGTCGGAAAGCTCCTTCGCAACTCCCGATATGACCGTCCAGCCCACGGTCTTCATGGGTGCGCCGCAGAGGTAATACTCCACGCCGTCAACTGTGACGGTCTCGAGCCCCGTGCTCTCGGTGAGGGCTTTGGTGACGAAAGCGCCCAGCTCCGCGTTCTCACCTTTTCGGAGGTCTGCCGCCTGATCGGAGGTAACAGCCTTGAATGTTCCGTCCTTCTTTGGGGAGAAGATGATCTCGCCGTTCTGATTAACTATGCAGACAAAGCCGCCGTACTTGGTGGAATCGTTCACGTACTCGGAGATGTTGTAGAGGAACACGTCCGCGCCCACTACAGCCACAAGCTCGCCGTCCGCGTAAACGGGGGCTGAACATACCAGTCCCGGGATATTCGTGAAAGCGTCAAGCTCTATGCCCGTATAGTACAGACCACCCTTCTCGATCGCTCCCGTGTACCAGGGTCTTTCGCGGACTTCAAAGGTCTGCAAGGTGCCGTCATCGTTGAAGTTCGCTCCTGCGCGGTCGTCAACGAAGATGATATCACCGTGGGTGGTGGCGGCAAGGGTGGAATTGACCACGCCCGAATTATTGTACATGGAGAGCAAAAGCTCGTTCATGTTGGCAAGAAGCCCCAGATCGGGGTCGTCGGCGGGGTCTACAGCCGCCTCGTGCTGAAGCTGCACCGAGGGTATGCCGTCATTCTCGGGCAGGGGGGCGGACACGGTCTTGTCCGTGTACTCGTCGCGGTGAGTGAAAAGATACTCCGCGTATTCCTGCAAGGTCAGCACGTTGCCCTGTGCCGCCGTGAACAGATTATCCGCGATGCTCGCCTGCATCTCGGCGCTCTGGGTCATGGACACATTGAGCGTCCCCTGCATAGTCTCCTGACTGACCTTTGTTATGGAAGCCTTCTGTTCATCGCCCGACTTCTCGACTATCTTCGTCAGTTCCTTTGCCATATAGATAGACACCGCCACGAACAGACCGATTATCAGCAGTGCGAATATAAGCACAAGGTTGACTATCTTCTGTTGCAGTCCGCCGATCGTGATACCGAATTTTTTTATCATCTCTTCACCGTTCCTTATTTATTTTGACCATGTATGCGGAATATCGTATCATCGTCTGAGCGAGCTCATGCTTACGGGGAACTCGAAGTAAGTATCGGGGTAGGGTTCGTCCGTCAGCATGAAATGCCACCACTCGCAGAATATCGGCGAGAAGCCGTTGCGGGTCATGGCGTTTTGCAGGAGCATACGGTTCTCGTACTGCTCCTCCGTGATACCCTTGCGGTTGTCGGGGTGGGAAAGCTCGCTGAACAGGTCGAATGGGCTTCCCATATCGAGCTCCTTGCCCGTCCGCATATCGAGGAGCGTAAGGTCAATGGCGCTCCCCCTGCTGTGGCTCGACTGCTTTGCAACGTACCCCCGCGAGAAAAGCTCCTGCTTGGGGACATCGGGGTAGAAGTAGGGCTTCATGCGGATATCCGTGTCCTCTATGCCCCATAGCACGAAATGCCTCACAGCCCTTGCAGGGCGGTAAGCGTCAAAGACCTTTATCCGATAGCCCTTGACGAAAAGCTCCGCCGCCGCGCTTTTGAGCGCTCTTGCGGCTTCTATGGTGGCAAGGGCTATGGGTTCTTCGTAGCCGTCAACTCTGTCACCTATAAAGTTGAAGGTGGAATAGTAGCGTATCTCCTGCACGATACTCGGCACGAAATCCCCCAGCGCCACAAATCCCGAGCTGTCCTTTGTAATATCTGTGTTCTTCATGTATCTGCTCCCCTTTTATGGTAATTAGGAATGACGTAACGCCCGCTCTCATGTTTCAGCCACCAATGCCGAATTCCTCCGCCAGCAGCTTCTGTGCCGCCCGTTTCAGCTCCAGCACCGTCACTCTGCCGCTCTCGGTGCATTTGGTCGAGAGGGCTATGCCGTTTATCCCGCCTTTGGGCGTTACCGAAAAGCCGTCGCCGCTCCCCGTGATGTAGCCCTCGCCCGTCAAGAAGTCCGTTATCCGCTTCTCTGCCGCTGAAGGCTCTATGCGGAGCATTTTACCTATGCGTTCCGCTGTTTCCGAAAGGGTAAGGGACGCGGGCAGTATCTTCATTTTCGGCTCTGCACCAGGTCTTGCGGAGCTGTCATCATCGTCCGTGTACCTGTCCTTATGAGAGGAAAGTGCAGTCTTTCTGCGGGCAAGCGCCGCGTCGATATCGACGGAGAGCGGCGTCCTGTCCTCGCTCATGTATTCACGTATGACCTCCGTAAAGGCTTCGGCGTAGCGGTCGGCTTTGGTCTGCCCCACTCCCGAAACGTTAAGGAACTCGGGATAATTGCGCGGCTTCTTTCTGCACATATCATGCAGCACCGCGTCCGAAAAGACTATGTATGCGGGGACTTTCGCCTTCTCCGCAAGTCTCGCTCTCAGCTTACGCAGGCGCTCGAAAAGCTCCGCTTCCTCGCCGTAGCGCCCCTCGCTGCCCTTCTTGGCAGGCTGTATCTTCCTGCGGCTCTCGGTCTTCTTGAAGGGCATGGAGAGCGTGCCGCCGTCGAAGAGCAGCTCTTTAGCCTTTATCCCGAGTATCAGCTCGCCGTAGTCGCCCCTGCGCATATAGCCCCTGTCCACCAGTCCCTCGATGATAGCCCGTATCTTGGCGGTGGGGGTGTCGGTCATTATGCCGTAGGTGGAGAGCTTGTCGCAGTTCAGGTCGGTTATCCTCTGCGCCTTTGAGCCCCGCAGTACGTAGGCTACAAAACGCTCGTTCATGCGCAGGTTCCTCTGTGCCAGCCTGTAAACACAGCTCAGTATCTTCTGCGCCGCAAGGGTCACGTCCTCGGTGACGAAGCCCTCGTCGCAGTTTGAGCATTTTGCGCACATATTCCCCGACTTCTCCCCGAAGTACGCAAGTATGTACTGCCGCAGGCAATCGGTGGTGGTGCAGTAGCGGGTCATCTCTTCGAGCCGCGCATAATCGCGGCGGCGCAGCTGTTCGGCAATATCCGCATCTAAGTCCGCCGTGTCCTTTGAATTGTCTATGAGAAACTTGTTGGTCTGATAATCCTTCCTCGAATAGAGCAGGGTGCAGACCGCTTCGCTCCCGTCGCGCCCCGCACGCCCCGCTTCCTGATAGTAGGCTTCGAGGTTCTTGGGCATATTGAAATGTATGACAAAGCTCACGTTCGATTTGTCTATACCCATTCCGAAAGCATTGGTCGCCGCCATGACCCGAACTCTGTCATAAAGGAAATCGTCCTGATTGCGGCGGCGCTCCTCATCGGAGAGCCCCGCGTGATAGCGGGTACAAGGTATGCCGTCTGCATTCAGGGTGTCGCAGACCAGCTCCACGTTCTTGCGGGTGGCGCAGTAGATTATCCCCGACTGCCCCTCATAGCTCCTGACGAGAGCTTCTGTCTCGCCCATCTTGTCGCGGGTGTTCTTGACCGCAAAGTAAAGATTCCTGCGGTCGAAGCCCGTGGTCACGGTGTAGGGGTCGGAAAGTCTCAGCATTTTGATGATGTCGTCCTTGACCGCCGCCGTAGCTGTCGCCGTGAAAGCCGCCATTATGGGGCGGTAGGGCAGTGACGCCGCGAAATCGGATATTTTCAGGTAAGAGGGACGAAAATCCTGTCCCCACTGTGAAACGCAGTGAGCTTCGTCCACGGCTATCATGGAGATATGAACGCTCTCCGCCAGCCCTCTGAACAAGGGAGTGTCCAGCCGTTCGGGAGCAACATATATGAGCTTGTAAGCCCCTTGCTTCGCGCGGTCGCAGGCGGTAAAGAACTGCTTCTGTGTCAGTGAGCTGTTGAGGTAAGCGGTGGGAATGCCCGCCTGAATAAGGGCGTTCACCTGGTCTTTCATGAGCGATATGAGCGGAGATATAACGATGGTCACGCCCTCCAGCATAAGCGCGGGAAGCTGATAGCATACGGATTTTCCCGCCCCCGTGGGCATTATCCCCAGCACGTCCCGTCTTGCGAGAATGCTGTCAATAAGTCCCTCCTGCCCGTTTCGGAAGCTGTCATGTCCGAAATAGCGCTTCAAAAGCTGTATCTTGACCTGTCCCACATCTGCTCCCGACAAAACGGCTTACCTCCTTACGTAGATATGTTCTTTGTTTTCTTTCACCGACCGTGTTATACTAATCCCTAAAAGGTTAGTAGACAAAGATCGGTGCTGACGGCTCAGCAATCAAGGAAAGCGACCGCAGTTGTGGGTACAAGCACAGCTTGTACAACGCAGGAAAGCGACCGCAGTTGTGGGTACAAGCACAGCTTGTACAACGCCCTGCAAGGGAGCTTGACGACGAGTGATGAGCCGTCAGTGCCGAGATTTGTCTACCGTTCTTTTAGGGATTAGTATTAAACTCACTTTTCGTACCGTTACGCCCTGCGTTATTCACGGGCGCACGGAAACCTAAAGGTTTCTTAGGTGCGCCCCTACACAAATTCGTTTTTTGCCTGCCTGACGGTAGGTTTGGTTCGTTTCACGACGGTTGAGTGCTTGCCTGCCTGACGGCAGATCTGGTTTGGTTTTGCAAAAATCGCATTCGCTCTTTTGCAAAATTAAATCGGCGATACGTCTGTTCACGGTACGTTGTGCGGGTAGGTTCACTTGACCCTTACTTATCGGATATTTGGATATCGCCGATTTAACTTTCGGACTTGCGTTTCTTGGGTTCGTTTTGCGGTTTTGGTCGGCTGTGTTTTTTGCGCCTGCGGCGCAACGGGGCTCTGCCCCCACGCGCTTCGACGCGCTTCGCGCTCCCCTGCAAGGGAAAACCCTTCTGAAGAAGGGTTATTCCCAGAAAACTTTAGTTTTCCACTCTTCTCCTAAGACTTTTGGTTTGTCCTACAGAGTGCCACTATCCACTATCCACTGACCACTGACCACTTTACCCCTTGTATATCCTCACACTTATCGGCGGGTCATTGGGGCGGTTGACGAACTCCCCCACTATGACCGTGTACTCGGTGAGCGGAAGCTCCCGCAGAAACCTAAGCACCGCGTCCCGCTCCTCATAGCCCGTGTCCCTGCCGTAGTATATCGAAAGGCTCATGATACCGCCCTTTTTCAGCAGCCGCAAACCTTTCGTTATCGCCTCTATGCTGGTCTCCGCGCGGGTGTTGATACTGTGATCTCCCCCCGGGAGCCAGCCGAGGTTGAATACGACAGCCGAAACGCTCCCCTCCTCCGCATACTCGTCTATGCGGGAATGGCTCGCAAGGTGTACCTCCGCCGAAAGCCCCCGCTCCGCAAGCAGAGCCTTCGTGCTGTCCACCGCCGCCTGCTGTATGTCAAAGGCGATGACTCGCCCCGACTTCCCCGCAAGTTCGCAGAGAAAAGCCGTGTCCTTGCCGCGCCCCGCAGTGCAGTCTATGCAGAGATCGCCCTCGCGGACGTGTGCGGCTAAGAATTCATGTGCTAACTGCACCGCTCCGAACTGACTCGGCATAGTCTCGCCCCTTAATAGAACGTCGCCACGGGCTGTTCGGGCGGGGTCGTTCTTTCTATGGACTTAACGTACATGACGGGACCCTTGCCCCGATACATCTTGTGATTCTCAACTTTGATCTCCACCGTGGCATTGACCCAGCCGGGGTTATCGAATTTCAGGTCGCCGTCATACTTCGTAACGAGCCACGCGAACTGTATGTCCTCCACACAGCAGGTCATGACCTCCCGTCCGAGGGCTATTATCCCGTGAGGGAAATTGGGAGCATGGCGGGCGTTGACCCTGAATGTCACCTTCTTGCCCTGATACTTGTCGGGCTCCTCGCAGATATCGCGGTACCAGAGGGCATAATCGCGGTCGTCCACCACGATATTATCCGCGTTGATATCGAAAGGCAGGGGGTCTTCAATGTCATCGTACTCCCCAGTGCCGTCGGTGTATTCGTAAGCTATCTGAGTGCGCCTGCTGACCCCGCGGACTATCTTGTGGAACTCCATCTTATCCTGCTTCTCCTTATCGAAGCGGTTGAATACCACCAGCTCGCACATATTGAGCTTATCCACCACGAGGGAGCGCATATTTTGATTATAGCTCATGAAGGTCGAAGCGTCGGCGAACATCATTATCTGATAGATCATCCAGTCATCGGGCATACCGTTGAAGAGGTCGTTTATAGTCCACATTCCGTTGTATTCGAGGACTATGCGCTTACACCCCGATTCCTTGACTATCCTGCCGAGGTTCTGAGGTTCAAGCTCGCTCATATCCTCTATGACGTGCATAGTGACGTTAAGCTCCGCGAACTTATCCTCATCGTACTCCTCGATACCCTCCTCGCAGACCAGCAGGAGCGTGCGGTCGCCGTTATTGAAGTTATCGGATTCTAACGTTTCCTGTATGAATTTAGTCTTGCCGCCCTCTAAAAAACCGATGAACAGGTAGACGGGCATGGTATTTTCTTCCATTCGACACTCTCCTTAAATATATCACATAAATCATAATTTGTAAGGCTGACCGCGTTGCACTATTTGGTGTAGGGGGTACGAACTATGTTCGTACAGGACTTGCTCCGACCTCCTATAACGCACGCCGAATGTAGGGGCGAGCATTGCTCGCCCGTGTAGACTTTTGGGGTTCGGTTGGTTCCCGCCTGCCTTGCGGCAGGTTTGTTGCCCGCCTTACGGCGGGTCTGGGGTTTCACGAAATGCGCTTCGCTGTTTCGTGAAATTAAATCGGCGATACGTCTGTTCACGGTACTTTGTGCGGGTCGGTTCGTTTCTGCCCTCACTGAACGTTTTTAATTGATATCGCCGATTTAACTTGGTCTTTCGGACTTGCTTTTCTCGGTCGGCTTTGTGCTGTTGGGACGTTTGCTTTTTGCGCCTGCGGCGCAACGGGGGCGCTGCCCCCACGCGCTTCGCGCTCCCCTGCAAGGGCTCCTCGCCCTTGACCTCGGCAAGGGGCTAACGCCGC
>CACZJT010000089.1 GCA_902781565.1 uncultured Ruminococcus sp. | reverse complement strand
GAGTTCAGGGCTTCCCCCGTTGAGATAGCACAGGTCTCACAGTTCGCCGAGAACATCTACTTCGGCAAGCCCTCGGGACTTATGGATCAGATGGCTTCCTCGGTGGGCAGCTTCATCACCATTGACTTCGGAGATACCTCAAAGCCCGTTATCGAGGCTATAGATTTCGACTTCGCGGCGAGCGGTCACAGGCTCTGCATAGTCGATACCAAGGGCAACCACGCCGACCTTACCCCCGATTACGCGGCTATCCCCACCGAGATGAAGGCGGTGGCGCAGTATTTCGGCAAGGAGGTACTGCGGCAGGTAGACCGCGCCGAGGTAACGGCGAATATCCCCGAGCTCCGCGAGAAGCTGGGGGACAGGGCTGTGCTCCGCGCCATGCATTTCTTCGCCGAGAATCAGCGCGTCCGCAAGCAGGCTGACGCCCTCAAAGCACACGATTTCAAGCGCTTCCTCGCCCTCATAAACGAGTCGGGGAACAGCTCATATAAGTACCTGCAAAACATCTATGCGCCCTCCCACCCCGAACAGCAGGGGCTTTCCCTCGCACTGTTCATCGCCTCCGACGTATTGCAGGGCGACGGCGCGTGCAGAGTTCACGGCGGCGGTTTCGCGGGCACGATACAGGCATTCGTCCCCGAGGAAAAGCTCGCTTACTTCAAGCGCCGCATGGAGACCGTATTCGGCAAGGGCAGCTGCTACGTGCTGTCGATAAGACCCTTCGGCGGGACGGAGGTATCGCTTTGAAAGCGAATTTAGCGGGCGCGGCGGCGGGCTCTATGATAGCCCGCGCCATGCAGAAGCGCGATAAAAACCGCGTGGCGCTCACCAAGTCCTCCTGCGGGGCTGTGATGATAGACGGGCTCACATTCACCGTAAGCGTCGAGAGCGACGGCGCTGCGAACAACAAGGGCGTTATACTCACGCTCTCGGGCGACGCGGTGGAGAACGGGGAATTTACCGTTGACATGATAGACGTGGTATATCCCGCGGGGAAGGGTACCAAGACCATAAAGCGAAAGCCCGAGCTGTACAAAAAAAAGGACGGCGGGCAGGTCTACAGGCTGAACTGTCCCGAGATAAACATTCCCGAATGCGCCGACCCCAAAGCCATGTACAACACTCCCCGCACCGAAGAGCAGATGATGTCGGGGGCTTCAAAGCAGATCGTTTTCCGCTTCACTCCCCGCTGCAAGATGTCGGGGGAGGCGGAGATCATGATAAACATTTACCCCGCCGTGAACCCGCTGGACGGCGCCTGCACCGAATGGGTAAAGGCGACTGCGGACAGGGAATTTTTCGAGCACGGAGGGCTCAGAAAGCTGATGGCGCACAAGCGCTAAAGCTCACACAGGGATATCACAGAGGAAAAAAGTATGAGAATGAGAAGAAAAAAACACCTTGAAGAACGGCTCGCCGCCTGCGGGGACATAATAATATTCATGGACCGCGAGAACAGGGATTTCGGCTTCAAGGACACCGAGCATATGCTCGATATGCGGGAGCTTTTCGGCGACGAAAAGCCAGTTATCATGGAGATAGGCTGCGGAAAAGGACAGTTCATCTGCGAGCTTGCGAAACGCGACCCGCAGTACAACTACATCGCGGTGGAGAAGGCTTCAAATGTGGTCGTTGACGCAGCGGAACGCGCCATCGCCGAGGGGCTCACGAATGTGCGGTTCCTTCGGGGCGGGGCGGAGTATCTTGACTGCTACGTTCCCGAGCACACGGCGGAGCTCATATACCTGAATTTCAGCTGTCCTTTCCCGAAGAAAAGCTACGCGGGACACAGGCTCACCCACCGCAAGTTCCTCGCCATGTACGAACGCCTGCTGAAAGTCGGCGGGGAGATACACCAGAAGACCGACAATATGCACTTTTTCGAGTTCTCGATAGGCGAGTTCTCGCAGAGCGGCTGGGGGCTCAAAAACGTGTCCCTCGACCTGCACGCTTCGGGGTTCGAGGGGAACATCGTCACCGAGTACGAACAGCGTTTCTCCGAGCAGGGTATGCCGATATACAGGCTCGAAGCCTATAGGCTCGGCACGGAGGGCGGCGTATGACGGGCAGCTTATCCGCGAAAAAGCAAAGACGTAAGCTTACGGGGCGTGAAAAGGTTCTGTTCGCGATACTGGGAACTCTGCTTGTGATAGGGCTCATAGGCTTCATGACCTTCGGGAGGACACCCTCGGCGGAAGAGAGCGAACAGGCGAAGGCTCAGGCGGCAAAAGCCGTCGAAAGGTCGGAACAGCTCTCCGACCCGTTGCAGACCTACGCCGATACCGACGAAAAGAGAAGATACGGCTACGATGTGCTGTACGCCCACGACGGGCTCAGGATAGTCCTCACAAGCTCCAAGCTGTTTTCGGAAGACCCTGTCATCACTTTCGACATCATCAACGATTCAAAGAAAGAACGAAACGTTCAGCTCGTCACCGGCGCTATAGACAACTCATGGTTCCCTATGGAAATGGACTGCACTGTGGGTCCAAAGGAAACGGCTTCCGCTTCGACGACGGCTCACAGCGAGTATTTCGAGCGGTACAACATACTGTTAGTGCGGCTCTGCTTTAAGATCACAAACACCGACACCGAGGACGGATATGTGAGATACTCTGAGCCTATCTCGATAAAATATGACAAGTTCAGCAAGGAGCCCCACTGGAGCATTACGGGCGAAACCATATCAAGGCTCGAGACCGAGGACATAGAAGTGCTTTCGGGCTCATACCGCAACACCGAAGAGGACGGCATGGGCGTGATGATAAACGATATGTACATATGGAACAATTCGCCCTATGACATAATGTTCCACCCCGAGGACGTCATAGTGATAGACGCCGACGACGAGGTGATACCCCCCGAGGACTACACCATAGAATACGAGGGTGTTATCCCGGGGAACTGCCTTTACAACAAAGAGCTGAGGCTCACCATGAAGGACAGCGAGCGCATGAAGAAGATAGTCCGTATCGGTATGAACTTGGTAACGGAACGCATAAACGACCCCGACAGCTGCCGATCTGACCGCATGGGGATATCTCACAGGATAGACTGAACGAAAAAAAACAGATAAGCGGCAAGCAAAACAGTCCAATCAAGCGTACAGTTGCAAAATGAGAACCAACAATTCACACAAAACAAAGTCCCCGCACCGATGCTCCGATCGCGGGGACCTGTTTTTATCGGCGCTCCGAGGGAGATCGCCATATGAACTTTTTTCACACAGAGTAAACGAAGACCGCGCAGCTGCGTACATTGTACATAACTGCGCGGTCTTTAAAGTGGAGCATAGGGGATTTGAACCCCTGACCCCAACACTGCCAGTGTTGTGCGCTACCAACTGCGCTAATGCCCCTTGACTTTATAATTATATCACAAAAACGCGCTGCTGTCAATAGCTTTACATTATTTTTTTCTTTTACTCAATTAAATATATATTCAAACCTTGAATACCGATCTCAGGATATTGTCATCAAAGGGCACCTCCGATACACCGTCCGTGCCGACTACGTAGTGCTTTTTCAGCGTGAAGCCTTTCAGCTTTGCTATGCCGAAGATCTTTTCGGTCGTGCCGATATCACGCTCGGAGGGGGTGGAAAAATCGTTCGGGTGGTTATGGCAGAGTATGAACTCCTTACAGGAAGGGCTCAGCTCCAAAAGCTCGATAAGAATACTCGGGTCAAAGACTACCCTCGTTTCTAAGCCCGTAGCAAGGCGTATCGGCGAGGACAGCTTCCCGCCTTTCAGCGGTATCAGATAGACTATCTCCTCGCCGCAGCCGTGATAAAGCAGCTTCAGATACCTGTGTATTTCCCGCTCATCGTAGGCGCGAATGGTCTTTCCGAGCTTCTGTATCTCCGTGAGGATAAATACCGCATTGATGACTTTCAGCTTTATTATCTCTGTAGGTGACAGCAACCCGGTTCCGATGAGGACTGCGGGGGAGGCTTTCAGCAGTGCTCCTGCGCTGCCGAACATTCCCGTCAGTTTTTCGGCAAGAGCCTTCGTGTCTTTGCCCCGCGACAGTACAGAGGAAAGTACCATACACATGATCTCCGATCCGTTCAGGCAGTCGATATTGCAGCCGTTTTCTGCGAACTTTTCAAGAATAGCGGCGCTGTATGAAACGCTTTTTTCGTTGCTCATATTATACTCCCCTCTGTTCCAAATCCACCAATATCTTCGCACAGAAACAGATTTTCAGCATGAACTATTGTTCATGCGTGCGTTCGCACTCCCTTGCAGGGCGCTGTACAAGCTGTGCTTGTACCCACAACTGCGGTGGCATTAACGAAGTTAATGCGGGCGCCTTGATAAAATCCGTTTCTGCACGAATCTATTGTCGGCTTAGAAACAGAGGGGAGTATATCTGTTGCCTTTCGTTCAGTCAATAATTATTCTGTCCTTGATCTCCGCGATGTCGTTAGTAGTCAGCGAATCCACCAACAGAAGCTCCTCTATCGCGGAAAACCCGCCTATGCGCATCCTCACGTCTATGATATCCTCCGCCTTCCCGGGGCTTATCCCCAGCTTTTCGGCAAGCTCCTCGGCGTTCGCGGAATTGATGTATACCATGCCGCCGTCATCGCTCCCGGAGCTTTCATCGGTCACACTGTCCGTTTCTTCGCCCGATGAACTGCTTTCAGCCGTAGGTGAGGACTGCTCCTCGGAGGAGGCATCGGGCTGAGTTACCGCCTGCTCGTTCGTCTGAGGCGGCTCATAGACAGTGCTGTTCCCTCCCCCGCTCACATACAGATATTCCGAGAGCGCTGCCAGCCGCGCTTCGCCTATGCCGCTTATCTCCAGCAGGCGGCTCATATCCGATATCCTGCCCAGCCTGCCTCGCAAAGCTATGATCTCATCGGCGGTCACTTCACCCACATTCGGGATAAGAAGCAGACCCTCGCGGCTTATGGTGTTGATATCCGCGGGAAATTCCTGCGTGAACGCCGCGGTGCTCTCGGTCGCAGTCTCGGTCTCTGTGGGCGGAGGAGCGATCACGATCTCGGAAGAAGTCTCGGTCACTGTTTCGGCAGGAGGGGCAGTGGTGGTCATAGGCGTTGTTTCGGATACCCTGACGGAAGCCCGCGAGGTCGTGACCTTCGTAAGAACAGCCGCCGCGGAGCTTACCCTTGTAACGGCGCTCGTGCGCGTTTCCGAGGACGCTGCCGAGGTCATCGCTGCGGCAGTAGTCGTGATCGGAGCAGTCGTGACGGCGGTGAGAGTTGTCTCCGAGGTAACTTCCACGGGCGCAGATACGGAGTCCTCGGAGACCGTGCGGTATTCGATCACAGCGTTGTTCACGTCATTCTTTCCCGACACCGAGCCGTATATCACGACAGCGATGAACACCGACGTGAAAGCGCAGACCAAAGACAGCGAAAAAGGATCGCACAGTCTTTTTGCGACCCTGCCGATATATGTTTTCAGCCTGCTTCCGCTCATATATCCGACGCTCCTTACCGTTTTTTTGAAATAATACAGTCTTCGTCATTTATATAATTATATCATATTCTCTCTACAAAATCAAGTCTTTTTAGACATATTTTTACAAGCGCGGATATTTTTCCGATCTTGGCATTACGGCAAAGCGAAAAGCGTGTGTCGGCACTGTGTAAGATATCGTCGATATGACGTGCGGAGCCCGTGGAGAAAATAAAAAATCTGTGATATATGACAGTATCGTGGGACAGCGTTTGACTTTTCGGGGAAGATGTGTTATAATAAAGCTGTATACATAGCATCGGGACGGGCAGAAATGCTCTGCCTGCTCCGCAGAAAAGGAAAGAAAGTTGATATATGGGAATTAACAGAAGGGCGACGGCTTTTACTCTCAAAAAGCACAGTGCTAAAACCATGATCGCCGTTGTCGCGGCGCTGTGTACCGCAGCGATAGGTCTCGGCTTTCAGCAGTATTTCGAGTACAAGGAAAAATACTCCCCCGGCTGGCACACAGAGGAGGAGGGTACATACTATATCATGCGCTCCGACCACGAACGCGCTACGGGCATGAAGCTCATAAACAACGCCTCCTACCTGTTCAACGAGGAGGGACATCTTCTCTCGGGCTGGCAGGTCTATGAGGGGAACACCTACTATTTCGACGAGTCGGGCGTTATGCAGAAGGGTATCGTCGAGATCGACGGCGAGGAATACTACCTCTCCGACGAATCGGGCATCTTCAAGACCGGCTTGCAGGACTTCAACGGCGAGCAGTTCTACTTCGATGACCACGGTATGCCCGGGACGGGCTTCACCGCCGACGGCGAGTATTACCACGACGAGATGGGCAAGCGCATAAGCGGCTGGTGGAAGATCAACGATACTCAATATTACTTCTTCGAGAGCGGCGAGAACAAGGGCAAGATGGCTAAGGGCTGGACGGATATCAAGCTGGAGGACGGCAAGACCTACACCTACTACTTCGGTATCGACGGTCATATGTTCACGGGCAGGAACGTGATACAGGGCAAAATGTACGACTTCCAGGAAGCGGGCAACCTCTTCAAGGGCTGGCGCAGAGAGAACAAGGACTTCATCTACGCCGACGAAAAGACGGGCGCCTTCGCCTCGGGCTTCAAGGAGATCGACGGGGAGACTTACTTCTTTGACCAGGACTTCCACATGGTAACGGGCTGGGCAGAGATCGCAGGCAAGACCTATCACTTCGACAAGGAAGGAAAAATGACCAAGGGCTGGTTCGATGAGAACCTGCAAAAGTATTACTTCTGTGAGGACGGCAGCGCCGCCGAGGGCTTCATCAAGGAGGGCTACGAGTATTACTACTTCGATCCCGAGAGCAAGAAGCTATGCTACGACTGGCACGAGATCGACGGCGAGCTGTACTACTTCGGCGATGACGGCAAGGTATGGCAGGGCTTCTACAACTACAAGGGCAGCTACTACTACTTCGATCAGGAAACTCACAAGGCGGTCAACGGCTTGTTCAAGACACTGCCTTTCACCGATGAACAGAAGAAGAACATCAAGTCATTCAAGAACGATATCAAGAAGCTGGACGAGTTCCTTTCGGTGAAGGCTTCAAAGGGCATTCCCGACTACCCCAACGATGTGCTGAACACCGATGACGACGATTATCAGACCAAGCTCAACAAGGTCAACTCCGACAAGGCGGCTTTCAGGAAGGCAGTCCTCGACGCGGGCTACACCGAGGAACAGGAAAAGGAGCTGGAGGAGCTTTACAAAAACTACAAGATCAGCGGCTATTACCGCGCCCAGGTGCTGACCGCCTATCAGAAATTCGGCGACGATCTTTTCGATCAGCATTACTTCGGCACCGACAGGGTCGTTAAGACAGGCTGGCAGACGGTGAACGGCTACAAATTCTACTTCGACCCGCTGACGGGAGAGAAGGCTTCGGGCTGGAGAGATATCGCGGGCAAGCGCTACTACTTCGGCGACTTCGGCGTTATGGCTACGGGCAGGATAATGGTTGACGGCAAGCTGTACGACTTCGGCTCCAACGGGTATCTCCCCTCGGGCGTTTACAGGTCGGGGAACAAGATAAAGTACATCATCGGGGACAACCAGTTCGCCTACAACTTCTTCGGACGCGAGGGAAACAAGCTCTATTACTTCGACGAGAGCGGGAACGCCGTGAGCGGCTGGCAGACCATTGACGGAAAGCTCTATTTCTTCAATTCCGCCTGCGTGCTACAGACGGGCTTCCAGAAGCGGGATAATGACAGAGTGTTCATCACCGAGAATGGAGCGCTCAAAAACACATGGCTCAATGAGGGCGGCGCTACCTACTACTTCAATGACAACTGCGCGGCAGTCGAGGGCTGGCAGGACATCGACGGCGAGAGGTATTACTTCGGCAGCGACAACAAGATGAAGTCGGGCTGGCAGACCATAGACGGCAGGCAGTATTACTTTGAAAACGGCGCACTCGTCCGCGGAGTGTTCAACGAGGGCGGCAAGCTCAGAGCTATCGGCAACGAGGGCTACATTCAGGAGGGCTGGATAATCTGGAACAACAGGCAGTATTACACGGACTCCGAGGGCGTTCCGATAACCGATACTTCGAGGACCATAGACGGCGTGCTGTATACCTTCGATAAGTACGGCGCGGCTACAAGACTGGGATAACACGAATGACCCCGCAGGTTTGCGGGGTCGTTTTGCATTGGCGTTGTGATAACTCACATAAACGGGTGCGGTGATTTGTCGTTTCCTACAAACATCGGCTTTTTTCGGGACAGATGAATGACAAATCGGCAGAAATCTGTTATAATTATACATAAGTAATACTAACCTTTTAGGAATTAGTTTAAAGAACGATAAAAAGTGACTGCACGGGAACAGCAAAACGAAATGGAGGGAATGACATGGTCTCCGAAAAATACGAGCTTACAAGGGAAAGCTCCGATCAGGTCATGATACCGAACGAAGCGGAGCTTATGGCGCGGTACAACGGGCTCGACAAAAAAAGCACACGCACTCTGAGACTCCTTGCGGAGGAGATGAGCTGTATGCTCCCCAAGCTGCTGACCTTCGGCGACGGCAGCTTCTGGATAGAGAACGAGGGCAGAAATTATGAGCTTCACCTGTCTGTAAAGGTGAACACTTACGAGCGGCGTATGCTCGAACGCAGGCGGAAGCTCTCATCGGTGCAGAACGCGGCGTCATCGGGTACGGTGGGTATCAAGGAGAAGATCGTTGCCGCCGCCGAATGGCTCATGTACGGCAAGGACAGACCCCTGCGCGACAAAGGAAGTGCCATGCTCGGCATAAAAGGCGGCGCTAATTCGGCGGTCTGGTCGCTTCTCGGTTACAAGGACAGCATAAGGGACAAGCAGGGCTTCAAACAGGAAAGCGACGAGCTGGAAAAGTCCATAATCGCGAACCTCGCCGATGATGTGACCGTCGGGATAACCAAGACCACCCTGGAGATCGCCGTGAAAAAGAACTTCGGCTAAAAATACTCCCCTCTGTTCCAAATCCACCAATATCTTCGTTCTGCGTTGCACTCCCTTGAAGTGCGACAGCACGTCTGCGGTCGTGCGCCTTGATAAAATCCGTTTCTGCACGAATCTATTGTCGGCTTTGAAACAGAGTGGAGTATAAATCACAAAAGCCCCGAATACGCTTCGGGGCTTTTATACTTTTATAATGGACAATGGCTTCTGAGAGGAGAGCTGTTCCCGCAGACGGAGAGCAGCCGATTTTTCCCGCAGCAGTCGGTACGGATACCTCCCGCATAGGGAATGACGATCATGAAGATCAAATAAAAGACAATAATATAAATATAACACAATGAGATACGCAAGGCGATCCCTCTGTGCCTGCGGCGTTTGTGATGTCTGTTGTACTATTGATTTTAGGGGTTGAGGAATGTAGGATAATGAGCTGACGAACGAATGACCGATGATATAGTTCTTTTGTCTGACGTCCAAGGTGCGTTTTTTGCCAAACGCCAAGCTGAAATAATCCTACAATTTTGTTTTGCCCGACTCGCTTCCCGACCGAAGCCGTTCCGCGTCCGCGCCCGTGTGCAGCCTCACATTTCATCTGCACCTGAAACGGCTGCCGCCCCGCCGCAGGGCAGCTCCCCCCGCAGAAGCCATCGTCCGCTTAAATCACTTATCTTTATAGGTCAGCACCGCGTCCTCGAAGGTATCGCCAATGGTGAGGGCGGGCTCGTAGTCCACCATCAGGTTCAGCTTCATCAGCTCTATCTCCTCGGAGGTCTTTTCAGCCTCACGGCGAAGGGCGTTCAGCTGCTTCTTGACGGCGTTGCGGTCGAAGTCAATGGTCTTGACTACCTCAACGGGGTAGGTATAGCTCACCTGCTCGCCCGAATCGTTGAATTTGCGGGCAGTGCCCTCGGACTTTGTCTCGGTGGACTTTATCACCGCAAGGTCGGAGAGCATACCTATTATCCTGCGCTTGGCGGCGTTGCCCGCGACCATGCTGTCGAAGTTCTCCTCCGCGGAATTTTTCGCCAGCGATACCGCCTTGTTGAGCTTGCATATCTCGCCGTTCAGCCAGACTGCGAAGTTTATCATATCGTTGACGGTTATGCTCTCGTCAAGCTCATAGGGCTTGGGGCGCTCTATGACCTCGTCCTCCGCGTCGGAGTAGCTCTTGCTCCTGAAATGCTTCTCGACTATCTTGACGGCGTATCTGCCGTTCAGATAATTGCGCAGCGTCTGCATGAGCGATTCGTAGTAGTTTGAAAGCTCGAAGCTCTTTTTAAGTGATATCATAGCACCCTTCCTTCCACGGCGAAAGCCGCTGTCACGAACATGATGTACCCTTATATTATACTACGCGCTATTGCAAATCGTAATAACGATTTGCAATCCGCCGTCTTTGACGGAGGGCGGCGCTATGCGCCGCTAAGCGCTACGTTATACGCCCTCTGCCAAAGCCACATAGTGAGTGGCTTTGGCGGCTGCTGCGCAGCCTGCAAAGCACAACTTCGTTGTACTTTGCAATAGAGGGCAGTATATAACACAACGGGTCGAATATGTTAACCCGTTGTGAACAAATTTTGTCAGAATTCTATGCCGAGGTTCTCCATTGTGTCAATGGTGATCTTGCAGCCCGGCTTAACGTGCTGCATTACGAACTTCATGACGGGCTCCTCGACCGCTACGCAGCCGCCGGTGTAAGGCTTTTGCTTGCCGTGGCAGTGGAAGAAGAATGCACAGCCGTTCTCGGGGTCCATCTCATCGCTGTTCCAGCCCATGTTCAGGCAATACCGATACTGATACTCATAGTCCGCTATGCGCTCGCACTCGTCGGGGTCGAGACCCGGGACATCGTTTATGTTGACCAGCTCGTTGAAGTGCATACCCTCTCTGGCGTCGCCCGACCAGTACCAGTCGCCGTCACATTTGGTGTACTCCATCTGACAGCCGGGGTCGTCCGCAAGCCCGAAAGCCTTGTCTATGGTATGAGTCCCGACGGGGGTAAGCGTCTGTCTGCAATTGGCTTTTCCGATGCCCTCAAGCCCTACAAATCCCGGGGTAGAGATGAGCTGCTGCCACTTGCCGTCGGCGTTCTTCTCGTGCATGGTGATGTAGGCGGTAGTCTTGCCGACGCCCGCGACTACGATGATCTGCTCGCAGTCCTTTACGGCGTCGAGCTTCATGAGCCATTCGGGGGAATCGACTACCTCCTGATGCATGAAGTAGTAATCGGAGCCCTCCGACGAAGCGGCATTCTCGGAAGCGGGAGCTTCCTCTGCGGGAGCTTCGGTATCAGCAGGAGTTGTCGTTGTTTCGGTATCGGCAGCCGCAGTCTCGGCGGTGTTCTCTGCCGCAGCCGTCGTCTGTGCGTTATCCTGTACAGCAGACTGTGTTTCGCCCTCGGCAGCTCCGCAGCCCGAAAAAGCCGAAACCGCAATCATTACGGCAGCCATTACAGCAATTCCTCTTTTCATATCACACCTCCGCGAGCATATCGCTCATGGCATAAAGCCCTTTATCCTTGCCGCTTATGAACATAGCCGCATTCACCGAACCCACCGCGAAAACGCTCTTCGAGTGCGCCTCGTGCTTCAGGCTTATGACCTCGTCACGTCCCGCGAAGATTATCTCATGCTCGCCGACTATCGTGCCGCCGCGTATGGAATGCATACCGATCTCGGTCTTGCTGCGCTTTGCGCGGACGGAGTGGCGGTCGTAGACGTAGCTGCACTTTGTTTCCAGAGTATCGTTGATAGCGTCCGCAAGCATGATAGCCGTACCGCTCGGAGCGTCCAGCTTCTGATTGTGGTGCTTCTCCAGTATCTCGATATCGAACTGACCTTCGAGGACGCTCGCAGCCTTCCTCGCAAGCTCCGCCAGCAGGTTGATACCGAGGGACATATTGAATGTAAAGAACTCGGGAATGCTCTCGGCAGCCTTCTTTATCTGCGCGGTCTGCTCCTCGGTGTAGCCCGTGGTCGCGATAACAACGGGAACGCCGTTCGTAAGGCAGTAATTCAGCAGCCCATCAAGGGTGGAGGGGTGGGAAAAGTCGATGATGACATCGGGCTTCGCGGGCAGCTTGTCGGGGCTGTCAACGATCGGAAAATCCGCATAGCTATCGGTGATCTTATCAATACCCGCGCAAACGGTGCAGTCGGAGCGGTTGGCGATTATATCCGCGATGACCCGCCCCATTTTACCGCAGGCGCCGCAAATGGCTATATTTGTCATGGCTTTTACTTCCTTTCTTATGTAAATGCGGAACTCGCCGAAGCAAGCTCCGCATTCACTCATTTTACTTGATACAGCCGACCAGTCCGAGCTTGTCAAGCTCCGCTCTGATCTTCGCTTTGTTTGCTTCGCTCGTTTCGCAGAGCGGAAGTCTGCACTCCCCTGCCGCAAAGCCCATGATGTTCAGCGCTTCCTTGACGGGTATCGGGTTCACGTCGCAGAACAATACGTTTGCGAGGGGCAGATACTTCATCGCCATTTCAAGCGCCTCGCTCCACTTGTTTTCTAAGCAGAGAGCCGCGATCTCGTGGGTCTCCTTCGGGACTACGTTCGACAGCACCGAGATGACGCCCTTGCCGCCCAGCGACATTATCGGAACGATCTGGTCGTCGTTGCCCGAGTAGATGTCGAGCGTATCGCCGACAAGCTGTCTGAGCTTCGCGATCTGGCTGATGTTGCCCGACGCTTCCTTGATAGCCGCGATGTTCTCTATCTTCGCAAGCTCCGCCGCGGTCTCGGGCAGAATGTTGCAGCCTGTTCTCGACGGTACGTTATAGAGTATTATCGGCAGGGTGACAGCTTCCGCTATCGCGGTAAAATGCCTGATAAGTCCCTGCTGGGAAGCCTTGTTGTAGTAGGGGGTCACGCAGAGCAGAGCGTCCGCACCCAGCTTCTCGGCTTCCTTGGAGAGGTTCACCGCGTACTCGGTGTGATTGGAGCCCGTGCCCGCGATAACGGGTATACGGTGATCCACCTTCTCCACCGCGTAGCGAATGCAGTCGATGTGCTCCTGATCGGTCATGCAGGCGGACTCGCCCGTAGTGCCGCAGATTATGATAGCGTCGGTGCCGTTCTCGATATTGAACTCGATGAGCCTGCCCAGCTCGTCAAAGTTGATAGAGCCGTCAGCATTCATCGGGGTAGCTATCGCAACGCCCGCGCCTGTGAATATGGTCTTTTTCATGGGGTGTTACTCCTTCCTATTGAAAATGTGAAGTATTAAGGATCAGTCAAAATATCCCTTAGCCGCAAGCAGCTCTGCCAGCAGGACTGCGCCGCCCGCCGCGCCGCGGAGAGTGTTGTGGGAAAGGCATACGAACTTATAGTCGTACTGGGTGTCCTCACGCAGTCTGCCAATGGATACAGCCATACCGCCCTCTAAGTCACGGTCGAGCTTGGGCTGAGGACGGTTATCCTCCTCGAAGTAGTTGAGGAACTGCTTGGGTGCGGAGGGAAGCTCCAGCTCCTGCGGAACGCCCTTGAAGTTCTTCCAGGCTTCAAGTATCTGCTCCTTGGTGGGCTTCTTCTCGAAGCTCGCAAATACAGCGGCAGTGTGACCGTCCGAAACGGGCACGCGCAGGCACTGTGCGGTGATGTTGGGCTCGGTAGCGGGAACGATCTCGTCGCCTACGATCTTACCCCAGATCTTGAGAGGCTCCTGCTCGGACTTCTCCTCCTCGCCGCCGATGTAGGGGATAACGTTATCGAGTATCTCGGGCATGGTCTCGAAGGTCTTGCCCGCGCCGCTTATCGCCTGATATGTGCAGGTCAGAGCCTTAGTTACCTTGAATTCGTCCATGAGCGGAGCGAGGGCGGGAACGTAGCTCTGGAGGGAGCAGTTGGACTTGACGGCGATGAAGCCTCTCTTGGTGCCGAGGCGCTTTCTCTGAGCCGCGATGATCTCGATGTGCTCGGGGTTGATCTCGGGGATCACCATGGGAACATCGGGGGTATGTCTGTGCGCCGAGTTATTGGAAACTACGGGCACTTCATGCTTGGCATATCTCTCTTCGAGAGCCTTGATCTCGTCTTTTTTCATATTAACGGCGCAGAACACGAAGTCCACCTGCTCGGCGATCTTGTCGATGTCCTTATCCGCGTCGAGGACAGTCAGTTCGCCGATAGCCTCGGGGATAGGCTCCTTCATAGCCCACTTGCTGCCGATAGCGTCTTTGAGCTTCTTGCCTGCCGAGCGTGCGGAAGCCGCCACGCATACAACATTGAACCACGGGTGCTTTGAGAGTATCAGAGAGAATCTCTGTCCTACCATTCCCGTTGCGCCTATGATCCCGACCTTGTACTGTTTCATCTAAAAAACTCCTTTTCCATACGCTCCCACGACAAATGTAAATAAGCCGTGTCAAAAGCATAAAATTTTCCCGAACATTAAAAAAACCGGTTGAAAAGCCGGTCATCATGCAATATAATAAGAATGTTGACAAATACTGCCGATAGCACTCCATCACAAAGCATGATGACAACCGCATACCTGTTCGGCAGGCGGTCAGCGGCGACGTCCCGAGCGTCGGGCTTCGGCGGTATTGCCTTTCGACCGAGGGCTGCGCGTTCGGGAAACGCGCACAAGCGCCGACGGGCTACTGATCGTTACCGCACCTCTATCTGTTCTCTTCTATCATAACAGATTATCGCCCGCTTGTCAATAGGGTACGCAAAAAAAATATTTCATAATTGTAAATAATTCGGAAAGACGGTGTCACGCAATATGAAAAAATACGATCTCGATCCCCGCACCGAGTCCGACATAATCAGGCTTGCGAAGAAGCGTCACATCAAAAGAGTGATACTTTTCGGGTCAAGGGCAAGGGGCGACAACAGGGAGCGCAGCGATATCGACCTTGCAGTGAACGGCGGCAGCGCGTCGGACTACTATTACGACCTTGAAGAATCGGCGCATACTCTTTTATTTTTTGATGTGGTCGATCTTGACAGGCACGTTTCGGAGGAACTTAAAAAAGAGATCGACAAGGACGGTGTTATATTATATGAGGAAGTATGACAATTTCTGCAAAGCGCTTGAAAACCTCGGCATCGGGGCAGAGCTTGAAGAACCCTATAGTGTAGTCGAACAAACCGGAATAGCGGCACTGTTCGGCATCTGCTTCGAGCAGTCGTGGAAGCTGATGAAGGCGCTCCTTGAAGAAAGCGGCAGAACAGAACAGCGCACGGGTTCTCCGAGAGCCATAATCAAAACAGCCTACGAATGCGGCTTGATAAACGATCGGGAGGGCTGGTTGGAGCTTCTTGAAACACGAAATATTCTTGCACATACCTACAGCGATGAGGACTCCCTTGCCGCCATAAGATCGGTAAAAAGCACCTTCCTTCCGCTTTTCCGTGACCTTAAAGATGAGATCGTCAAAAACCGGTCGGACTATGCCGCAGACGACCTCGAAACTCAAAGATAAAAGGAGTTAAAAAGAAAATTATGCTTGACATCACAAATATGAAAAAGTCCGATTTCTATTACGACCTTCCTCAGGAGCTTATCGCCCAGCACCCCGTTGAGCCCCGCAACGCTTCCCGCCTTATGGTCATCGACCGTGACAGCGGCGGTATCGAGCACCGTCACTTCTACAATTTATGCGAATATCTGCAAAAAGGTGACCTGCTGGTAGTCAACGACTCCCGCGTGCTTCCCGCCCGTATCTACGGCGAGCGGGAGGACACTCACAGCTTCATCGAGTTCCTGCTCCTCGAACAGCGCGGGAATGACGTCTGGGAGATACTCTGCCGCCCGGGAAAGAAAGCTAAGGTCGGCACGCGCTTCGTTTTCGGCGGCGGAAAGCTCACTGCCGAGATAACGGAAGTCCTGGAGGACGGAAACCGCGTTGCACACTTCACCTACCCCGAGGGCAATATATACAGCGTTCTGGACGAGATAGGACAAATGCCCCTGCCGCCCTACATCACCGAAAAACTCGCCGACAAGGAGCGTTATCAGACCGTCTACTCCCACGAGATCGGCTCATCTGCCGCGCCGACTGCGGGTCTGCACTTCACCAAGGAAATGCTCGCCGACCTCGAGAGCCGCGGGATAAACATAGCCTACGTCACACTGCACGTCGGGTTGGGGACGTTCCGACCCGTCAAGGAAGAGCGCGTCCTCGATCACAAGATGCACTCGGAGCACTACGAGATACCCGAGCGCACCGCCGAGCTTATCGCGCAGACCAAAGCAAACGGAGGGCGGGTCATAGCCGTCGGGACGACCTCCTGCCGCACCCTCGAATCCGCGGCGGCGCTCTACGGCAAGGTCATTCCCTGCGAGGGGCGCACCGAAATATTCATATACCCCGGCTTCGAGTTCAAAGTGCTTGATGGGCTCATAACCAATTTCCATCTGCCCGAAAGTACGCTCATAATGCTGGTATCCGCGTTTCTTGGCTACGAAAAGACCATGAACGCCTACCGCACAGCCGTCGCGGAAAAGTACCGTTTCTTCTCCTTCGGAGATGCGATGTTCATAGCAGGTAAGTGAACCCAAAATATATTGCCGATTCCTCAGATGAAAGTCTGAGGAATTTATTTTTCCGAACAAAGACTCCGCGGATAACAACGGGAGAAAGGCTGTGCTTTTATGCAAACGGCTCAGAAAGGTTGTTATTTATGAAGATCACATCATTCGTTCCATTGTTCCTGTCCCCCCGACCAGTAGGGAGTTATCGGTATTTTTGAAGCGCTCGGTTTTGCACAGACCCACTCTCTGAAAACCGACGTCAACGGCTTTGACCTCAACGTTGCCCGCATGAAAAATGAATCAAAAATCCCGTAAATACAGCGATGATGCTATATTTACGGGATATTTTTGGCGGAGAAGGAGGGATTCGAACCCTCGATGAGCTATTAACCCATACACGAGTTCCAGTCGTGCGCCATAAACCGGGCTAGGCGACTTCTCCACATATTATATTGTGTTCGGCTACCGAACAATAATTATTATACCATATGATCTTCCCCTTGTCAAGTCTGCTTTCATCAAATTGTGGAAATTTTATATGAATACGTTATCGAGCAAAACAAAAAGAGCTGCTGTCCGAAAACAGCAGCTCTTCTCTTTTGACCTCGGGACCGTCCTCCGAAGTTCAGTCTTTTCAGACCCCTTCGGAGAGCGTTCCTCGGATTTGATACACTATCGTACCTTGTCGTTCTCGCTTAGCGATCCTTCTTCTTCCTTACAACTGCTATTGCAGCTCCGATGAGCGCGATGACCGCCAGACCACCTGCCGCCTTACCTGTGTTCGGGTTTTCGGAAGTAGTTGCAGATGTTGTTGCTCCTCCCGTTGTGGTAGTGGTAGTGGTTGTTGTCGTGGTGGTCGTAGTTGTGGTAGAAGATGTCTCGGAAGACGTAGTTGTAGTGATCTTCGGGAAGTCGTAGCGAGGATTACGCGGCTTCTTGGGGTTAGCGGTGATAGTAGTCGGGTAATCAGGGTAAACAGGCGTATCGGGAGTCGATTCATCGGGAGTCGAATCATCGGGCTTGGATTCGTCAGGCTTAGACTCATCAGGCTTGGATTCATCGGGCTTCGAGGAATCGGGAACTTCTTCGATCTCCGCATCGCATACGGTGATCTTGCCGTTAGCTTCGTCCTTGACTGCATATGCTGTCTCGGACTCACTGTTGAACTCGTCCTTAACGTCATCGCCGCTTACAGCTACTCTGCCGTCGGTAACAACGAAAGTGATCTCGCTGGTAAGTACGTTATAGGTCTTGTCGCCTACCGTTACGGTGTCGCCTGTCTCGGTCAGTACATAAGTAC
>CACZJT010000088.1 GCA_902781565.1 uncultured Ruminococcus sp. | reverse complement strand
TACGCCCTGCCGCTCTCCTCCGCAAGCTGCCGCAGCAAATTCTGATCGGCATTGCGATTGGCGGAGCGCTTGCGCTGCTGCTGGTGATGCCGCCCTATTCGCTCGGTCTCGGCGCGCTCTGGGATAACGGCTGCCGCTTCGGGCATGATCTCTGGCGCTATCTCTATGAGCTTTGCTATAAGACGCTGGCGATCGGCGCGGCGGAGGACGACGCGAGAACCGACGCGCTGCTCAATGCCATAGAGAATATACGCGACTTCCACGAGCGTCAGAAGTCACAGAGTTTTGTGAACGCCAAGGAGAACGGCGTTGTCATGGGACAGCGCGTGCGCGGTCTGGAGCGCGTGGGGCTGTACGTTCCGGGCGGTACGGCTGCGTACCCCTCCAGCGTGCTGATGAACGCTGTCCCCGCAAAGATCGCGGGTGTCAAGGAGATAATCATGGTGACGCCTCCGCTGAAGGACGGTACGCCCAACAAGGACATTCTCGTGGCGGCTGCCTGCTGCGGAGTTGACAGAGTTTTCATGTCGGGCGGAGCGCAGGCTATCGCGGCGCTTGCCTACGGCACCGAGGAGATACCGAAGGTCGATAAGATCGTGGGACCCGGAAATATATTCGTTGCCACCGCGAAGAAGCTGCTTTACGGCACTGTTGACATAGACATGATCGCGGGCCCCTCCGAGATACTGATAGTCGCGGACGAGAGCGCCGACCCGAAATTCGTAGCGGCAGACCTTATGTCCCAGGCGGAGCATGACAGGCTCGCTTCGGCGATACTCGTCACCACAAGTGAAAAGCTGGCGGACGAAACGGTTAAAGAGCTCGAAAAACAGATGGCAGGTCTTGAAAGAAAGGACATCATCGCGGAATCCCTTGCGAATTACGGTGCTATGATAATCTGCGGCAGCCGTGAACGCGCCTGTGAGATAGCGAACAAGCTCGCTCCCGAGCACCTCGAAGTGCTGTTCGAGAATCCTATGGAGTATATCGGGAAGTTCGACAACGTGGGCTCGCTGTTCCTCGGAAGCTACGCTCCCGAACCGCTCGGCGACTACTACGCGGGACCCAACCACGTTCTCCCTACCAGCGGGACGGCAAGGTTCTTCTCACCGCTGGGCGTGAACAGCTTCGAGAAGCGTTCGAGCTTCATCTACTACACCGAGGACGCTCTCCGCGAGGCTAAGGACGATATTATCCTCGTTGCCGAAAGAGAGGGTCTGACGGCTCATGCGAATGCGATCAAGGTGAGGTTCTGATGAGTGAAATTGAAAAGGACGCGCTCACGGAAGAAGAATTTTTAGATCGTTATGACGAGCTTTGCGATGAGCAGCGGTCGAAAAACGAAAAGCTCCTTGAAGAATTTGAGGAGCGGCTCCTTGCGGACGGGCTGAAACAAAATACGGTCAATAATCATATTTCAAATGTTGACTTTTATATAAACACATATCTCCTGTACTACAATATTATCGAGCCTTCCGACGGTATGCCTCTGGTCGGTGGGTTCTTGGGTGATTTTTTTATAAGAAAGGCGCTTTGGTCAACTCCGCAGAGTATCAAGTCCACTGCCGCGAGCCTGAAAAAATTCTATAAATTCATGGTCGATTCGGGCAGGGCAGACAAAACAGTATATGAGGAAATGTGCAGGCAGTTCAAGAAAGAGATGTCCGACTGGCAGGAGACTTGCAGAAGGTTCAATGCTCCCGATAGTCTCGGTGTGGAAGACATATGGGGCATTTAGAGAAATGGGTGATAACATGAGAACAGCCGAAATAAAACGCAAGACCAAAGAGACCGACATAGAAGTGTTCGTGAAGCTGGACGGCGAGGGTCGGGTGAACATCGACACGGGGATAGGCTTTTTCGACCATATGCTGACGGCACTGGGCGTCCATGCGGGCATGGACTTAGATGTACGCTGCAAGGGCGACCTTTACGTTGACGGACACCACACCGTCGAGGACGTGGGTATCTGTATCGGGAAAGCTATCGCCGAAGCGCTGGGCGACAAGTCGGGGATAGCACGCTACGGAAGCGCGTTCGTGCCTATGGACGAGGCACTGAGCTTCTGCGCTCTTGACATCAGCGGCAGACCCTTCCTCGCTTTCAACGCACAGTTCACGGATTTCCGCTGCGGGGAGTTCGACACCTGCCTGACCGAGGAATTCTGGAGGGCGTTCGCGATGAACAGCGGCATAACGCTGCACATACGCGAGGAGTACGGCAAGAACGACCACCACATCATCGAAGCGATGTTCAAGGCGGTGGCTCACGCCCTCAAGGACGCCATGACCGTCACGGGCGGCGGACCGCTTTCCACAAAGGGAGTGTTGTAAATGATAGCGATAATCGACTACGGCGCGGGGAACATCTTCTCGGTCAAGAACGCGCTGGACTACCTCGGCTTGGAGAGCAGGCTCACCGCTGACCCCGCCGACCTCGAAACCGCCGACGGGCTGATACTCCCGGGGGTAGGGGCATTTCCGTGGGCGGTGAAAAAGCTCAACGAAAGCGGGCTCGTGGACACCATAAAGGCGCAGGCGAAGGTCAAGCCCTTCATGGGGATATGTCTCGGAATGCAGCTGCTTTTCGACAAGAGCTTTGAGTTCGAGGAGTGCGAGGGCTTGGGACTCGTAAGGGGCTATGTTGACAAGATACCCGATGCGGGGCTCGTTATCCCGCACATGGGCTGGAACAAGCTGGAATACGTGAACGACTGTCCGCTTTTCGAGGGCTTGGGCGAGGAGGAGTACGTTTATTTCGTACACTCCTACAAAGCATTCTGTGAGAACAGCGAGCTTTGCGCGTATGTTGAATACGGCGGCAAGGTGCCTGCTGTGGTTTCGGACGGGAAGTATGTTTTCGGCTGTCAGTTTCACCCCGAAAAGAGCGGTAAAACAGGCTTGAAGATACTGGAAAATTTCGCGGCGATGATCAAGAGAGATCGGGTCTGAAGAATGAGCAAAGCAGTTGAGCTGTACAGACAGCTTGTGGACGAGCTTGCAGAGAGGTCAGCGAACTATCCTCCCGCCGAGTGGACGCAGAACGGTGAGGTTTTCGGAACTGTCGAGCAAAAAACGAAGCGCCAAGCGGTCTTATCAAAGCTGACCGCGGAAGAACGGGAAGTGTTAGCCGAATACTTGACGGAAACGTATACCGACGGTGTGTATGATACCATTACAAATCTCGAATGGTATTTCAGTGTCAAGGGCGTTAAAATGACCGTTGACGGTGAGGAAATGTCGATAAAAAACATGGGCGATGACTTTATTGGCAGACGAGATGGCGATGAATGGTATTGAACCGCTCGTGAGGAAAAAGAGGTGTAAATACAAAATGCTTGCAAAAAGAATAATCCCCTGCCTTGACGTGCGGGACGGCAAGGTCGTCAAGGGCGTCAATTTCGAGGGGATAAAGGAAGTCGGCGACCCCGTGGAGTGTGCCTATGAGTACAACCTACAGGGCGCGGACGAGATAGTTTTTTACGATATAACCGCTTCTCACGAGGGCAGGGGAGTTATCCTTGACGTGGTGAGGGAAACGGCTAAGAAGGTATTCGTCCCGCTGACCGTCGGCGGAGGTATCAAGACCGTTGACGATATCCGCAACACCCTCCGCGCGGGCGCGGATAAGGTGTCGGTGAACTCGCAGGCGGTGCAGAACCCTCAGCTCATCAAGGACGGCGCGGACGTTTTCGGAAGTCAGTGCATATGCGTGGGCGTGGACGCTAAGGCGATAAGTCCAAATAAGTGGACAGTCTACATCAACGGCGGACGTATCGACATGGGGATAGACCTCATCGACTGGGTGAAAAAGTGCGAACAGCTCGGCGCGGGCGAGATATGCTTGAACTCCATAGACACCGACGGCGTTCGCGGCGGCTTCGATCTGCCCATGCTGAAAGCGGTCGTTGACGCGGTGAAGATACCCGTCATAGCTTCGGGCGGGGCGGGAAAGATTGGAGACTTCGCCGAAGCCTTCCTCGAAACCGACTGCTCCGCGGCGCTGGCGGCGAGCCTGTTCCACTTCCGCGAGTTGACCGTCGGACAGGTCAAGGAAGATTGCAGATCAAAGGGAATTATTGTCAGATGAAAAGGAGAATGAAAAAAATGGAAATGAAGAAGAGAGCCGCGGCTTTTGCGGCTGCCGCGATGATAGCTGTATCGGGCGCTTATGCGCCGATATCGGGCGGGGTATTTACCGCTGAGACCGCGATAGTCGCTTCGGCGGCTTCCGTTGCGTCACCTCAGCTCAAAGAGGGCGCACAGTGCGGCGATAAGGTCATAGTGTTCGTATCGAACGCTTCCGCCTATGCGGACAAGGCTAAGATCACCGTCTATGTCAGCGGCAACAAGGTCAAGACCATCAAGGGAAGCACCCTGAAAAACGCGGGCGGCAAGCTGTCCTTCACCGACAACGGCAAGAAGTACATCAAGCCGAACACCAAGTATACCGTTACCGTAGAGGTGAGCTACGGCGGTGAGGTAAGATCGAATTCGATAGCGGTCAAGACCTCCGCACAGGCTTATTACGCGGTGAAGAAGGGGACGGCTTACTACACCCTTTCGGGGGGCAAGATGAAAAAAGCGGGCACTATGGACAAAAATATGATCGGAATGGGTTACGCCGCCGACAGCAAGGGCGCTCTTGTCGGGGGCAAGTCGGTAAGCTCTGTAAAGCCCGTATGCGTAAAGCTGAGAATGCCCGTCAAGGCAGGCAAGAATGTAAACAATGAGCAGATATACAAGTACAAGTACGTTTACGTGAAGCCCTCCTCCGCTACCCGCAAGTCTATCGAGAACGTCCGCAACACCGTTGTGAACTTCGGCGTGAAGATGAGCAGGACTGCCGATCAGAAGTACGTTTCCTGCGGCGAGATCGCAAATTCCTCCAAAACCCGCTCCGACTGTTCGGGTCTTACGAAGATGAGCTATTTGCAGGCGGGTATCTACATAGATCACGTATGCGAGAACCAGGCGCACTGGGAAGGCTCAAAGGTGATCTTCAACAACATAAAGAAAACGGGTGTCAAGCAGAAGGTCGTACAGTACAAGATGAAGAACAGCTCTACCCGCGTAGACCTGAAGAAGCTGCAAAAGGGCGACCTGCTGTTCTTCCTCTGCAATACGAACAATCAGGATCCGAACCCCGTATATGTGCCCGACGGCATAGGTCATACGGCGCTGTACATCGGAAATGGTAAGTTCGTACACTTCACATCGAGCTACGGTCTTACCAACCGTCCTTGCAGAGTTGAGGATCTGCGTAATTATGAGCGTACCCAGCTGCCGGTTGTAAGGGTCGTAAGGCTCATATACTAAGTTCTAAGTTTTAACGATCGGGAGGGTGTTACCTCATGGGATATTCCGAAATGGCTTGTCCGCACTGCGGGCAGATGAACCGAGAAAAGTGTAACGCATGGATGTACGGAAGCCCGATCAGAGAGTGTAAGATCTGCGGGAAGAAGTACGTTGACAACCGTTACCGCGAGCCCGCCATGAGCGGCATAGACACGCGGACGGCTTCACCATCGCTGTATCTCAAAATGACGGGCGTGTTCTTCGCGGCGGCTCTGATCGTCGGAGGGTGGCAGTTCATTTCGGCGAACGCAGCAGGGTATTACTACACGAGAATGGTCATACTTTCGGTGCTTTTGCTTATGGCAAGCGTGGGGTGTCTTGTGATGTACATTCGGATAAAGCTGGGCATTGAAGCCAAGAACAACGCTAAGTACATAGCCGAGAGCGAGGAACGACTCAAAGACCCCGCCTATGTCGCGGAGCTTATCGCATACGGCTACGATGTCCCCGAGAGATTCAAGTCCGGGACGGCTGTCAGGGGGGAGGACGGAGAATGAGTATAGAATACAAGACGACCCATGAGCTTAAAGCCGCCGACCTGGAGGAGCTTTTCCTCTCGGTGGAGTGGTCGTCGGGGCATTTCCCCGAAAAGCTCGAAGCCGCCATGAAGGGCTACGGAACGGTGATATCGGCATGGGACGGTGAAAAGCTCGCGGGACTTCTCTGCGCTATGGACGACGGGGTGATGAATGCATATATACATTACGTGCTGGTGCGCCCCGATCATTAGGGTAGGGGCATCGGCAGGAAGCTCATCGAACTCGCCGTGGAGAAATACAGGGACTATCTGCGGATAGTCATAATATCCTACAACAAGGCTGTGGGATTCTACGAGCAGTGCGGGTTTAAAAAGGAAAGCGAGTCCTCGCCGATGTACATAACGTCGCTTTGGACTTGATCGGGAGGTATTATGTCGGAGAACAATTACATAAAGATCGACCTTAACGATCTGGACAGATATTTCGTCAAGTCGGAGCTTATCCCCGCGATAGCCTTCGACGTTGACACTAAGACGGTGCTCATGCTCGCCTACATGAACAAGGAGAGCCTGCGCAAGACCCTCGAAACGGGGTATACGTGGTACTGGAGCCGTTCGCGGCAGGAGCTCTGGAACAAGGGAGCTACCAGCGGACACCTGCAAAAGGTCGTGAGCGTTTACGGCGACTGCGACGATGATACGCTGCTTTTGAACGTCAGACAGACGGGTGCTGCCTGCCACACGGGGAATTACAGCTGTTTCTTTAAGGAAATGTACAACGAGGAGGAATAATAAAGATGACGGTCTACGGGGAGATATATGAGGTGCTGAGACAGCGCAAGGCGGACTTCGACAGCGGGAACGCTCCCGAGAAGTCCTACACCTGCTATCTGTACGAGAAAGGCGTGGACAAGATCTGCAAGAAGATAGGCGAGGAAGCGTCCGAAACGATAATCGCCGCGAAGAACGGCGACAATGAGGAGCTGAAAAACGAGATCAACGACCTGCTCTATCATGTTATGGTGCTTGCCGTGAATCAGGGTCTTGACTGGGCGGAGGTCGAGCAGGTGCTTGAGGAGCGCAACGAGAAGATAGGCAACCTAAAGCAGATGAAAACGGTGGACAAAAACACCTGATAATTATACAGCCCTGCCTTGACGACAGGGCTTTATGCTATAAAAAATTATTTCTGCTGCACCCCTACGGGGAATTTTCGGGTATTACATATGAAAGCGCAAAACGCAGAGCACTTTGAACAAACAGGAGGTTTTTATCATGCCAATAGTAAACTATACATTCAGCGATCTGAAGAATATGACCGATGAGCAGAAAAAGAAGATCGCCGAGACCATAAGTGACAGCAATAAGTTCGCAAAGCTCACAGATGAGACCGAGAAGGTAGACTGTATGCGCGCATACCTTTTCATCAAGGGTGCAGAGGAAAACAAGAAGGCAAACGGCAAGGCTTCCGACTACGATATTTATACGGAGATCACGAACAATACCCTGCTTTATCATACTCTTGTTTCCATGCAGAAGGGTCTTGACGGAAAGAAGTGCATGGAGGAGCTGAACGGTAATTTCATATCCGATCTCGCTTTCGGAACGGCTGTGGGCGACAAGTCTAAGTTCAAGCATATAAAGAACATCGATAAGTACATGAACGGCGCCGAGAAGGGCGATCTTAACGGCTTCTATGAGGTATGGAACGGCGAGAAGAAGGCTGAAAAGGCTAACGAGGATATGGTACAGCAGGCTTTGGATAAGGCTGCAAAGCAGGGCAAGGCGCCCGCAGAGAAGCCTGACGAGGTCAGGGAAGCAGCGGAAGACAATAATATCATAAGCGAAGCTCCCGCTTCCGAGGAGCCCGCCGTGGAAGCCGATAAGGAGATTATAAGCGAAGCTCCCGCGGAGACTGCTCCCGTAAAGGAAGCTCCCGCCATGAAGACCCTCACCCCCGAACAGCTTGCGGAGCTTGCAAAGCAGAGAATGCTCCATGAGCACAGCCTTGCTCTGGAAAAGGAATATTTACGTGTCAGGAAAGCGGAGAGTGACCTTTACTTCACCGAGAACTACAATAACGCGGAGAAGAAGCTGAATGAGCTGAACGACAGGTACGAAGCCTTCAAAAAGAAAATGAACAACAGAGCCGAGGAACGCGATAAGCTGTTCAGACGTATTACCGAGATCGAGGAGACTTTCTCGGATCAGAAGAAGTACGCGGCTCTCAAAAGCCACGAAAAGACCCGCCTTATGCAGGAATACCTTATACTGAACGCTCATGCGAACCCGCTGTATGCCGGGCGTGATGAAAACGAGCAGATGGAGATCGACCTCACGTCCCTTAACAACATCAGGAACAGTCAGCAGATGAATGGCATCTACAGTGAGATCCTTGAAACTACAGACAGCGGAAAGAACGCTTTGGAGCTTCTCAGCACCAAGTATGTGCAGAAGCAGGCTTACTCGGGGTTCATCTACAAAACAAAGGAGGACAAGAAGCTCACCGAGAACGATATGAAGGAATGGCAGGGGAGAATGACGACCGCCAAGAGGAGTATGCTTCTTCGCGACCCCGATATCCTCATCAGAAAGAAGATAATTCGCGACGACTGGCAGAAAAAGCTTGCCGAAAACGATCTTGCGGAGATCGCCGAGGAGAATGAGAGATATAAGCTCTCGGTCGAAGAACTGAATGCCGACCCCAACGCCGTAGCGAGAGCAAAGAACGCTCTTTACGAAGCCAAGGCAGGGATAGCGGAGGCAAGGCATCAGCGCGAGGTGGATATGCTCGATGCGGGCATCACTCCCGAGCAGATCGCGGGTGCTGAAAAGGCTTTTGAGAAGCGTTATCTCGACCACGCACAGAGGGGTTACTACTCCTTTGAATCGAAGGAGAGCTTCACGAAGCGCAACGAGGAAATGAAAGCCTTTAAGGCAGATTTTAAGAGCTTAGAAGCAGAAAAGGCGGAGATCGACAAGCTGCGTCCCGCAGTGAAGCCCATGCCCTCGGTGGAGGACATCGTCAAGGCACAGCAGGAGCTCGAAAAGCGAAAGCAGGAAAGGATTAAGAAGCACGAGGAATACCTAAAGCACCAGAAGGCGCTTGCAAAGGATATAATGGCGACAGACCCGAAGCTGGGCAAGATGTACGGGCTTGCCTTAAAGGTCGGCGTCACCTCCACCGAGACCCTCGAAGCGCTTCGTATCGCCGACGAAAAGGAAAAGGAGAGTGAGAGGAAGTGGCGTGCTCTCAATGAAAAGAGAAAGGCTGAGGAAAAGAAGACGGGCGTTAAGGCAAAGGCGACAGATGAGGAGATAAAGCTCCGCAAGGAGATAATTGAAAACAAGAACAACAAGGCTGTGC
>CACZJT010000087.1 GCA_902781565.1 uncultured Ruminococcus sp. | reverse complement strand
AAGAAGAAGCTCACAGTAGCACAAACACGCCGGATGCAAGGGGCGGCGTTAGCCCCTTGCCGAGGTCAAGGGCGAGAAGCCCTTGCAGGGGAGCGCGAAGCGCGTGGGGGCGGCGCCCCCGTTGCGCCGCAGGCGCAAGAAGCACACGTACCGCAAACACAAAATCCACCCGAGAAACGCAAGCCCGAAAGTCCAAAGTTAAATCGGCGATATCAAAGAAAATCCGATAAGTAAGGGCAGAAGCGTACCGCCCCGCACAAAGTAACGTGAACAGACGTATCGCCGATTTAATTGTGCAAAAGAGCGTAAGCGATTTTCGTGCAACCCCAAACCCGCCGTCAGGCGGGCGGGGGCAACGGCACCCACGCAGTGGTGCGCCGCCCTACAAAGAACGCAAAGCAGGGCGTTAGGGCAGGGGAGCGGGCGCACATATAGTGCGATAAATGTAAACAAAATGTTAATAATACGTTCTGCCCCTTGAAATTTCGGTTTTTAGGTGTATAATAGTATTATAGCGTTAGCACTCATAACAAGAGAGTGCTAAAACAATAGGAAAGAGGTAATCAAAATGGCAGAGACCAAACAATTCAAGGCGGAGTCGAAACGCCTGCTCGATATGATGATAAACTCGATCTATACCCATAAGGAGATCTTCCTCCGCGAGATCATCTCGAACGCCAGCGACGCTATAGACAAGCTCTACTTCAAATCTCTCACCGATACTTCCGTGGGACTGAATAAGGACGACTTCGCTATCAATATCATAGTCGATAAGGACGCCCGCACCCTTACCGTTTCCGATAACGGTATAGGCATGACCGCCGAGGAACTGGAAAATAACCTCGGTACTATAGCTTCCTCGGGCTCGCTCGCTTTCAAGACCGATAACGAGCTGGGCGAGGACGTGGATATCATCGGTCAGTTCGGCGTGGGCTTCTACTCGACTTTCATGGTCGCTAAGGAAGTCACCGTCCTCACCCGCGCTTACGGCAGCGATAAGGCTTACAAATGGGTGTCCGACGGCGTGGAGGGCTACACCATCGAGGAATGCGATAAGGAGACCGTCGGCACCGACGTTATACTCTCCCTCAAGGACGATACCGACGACGAGAAGTACGGCAAGTACCTCGAACAGTATCAGATACAGTCCCTCGTCAAGAAATACTCCGATTATATCCGCTTCCCGATAAAAATGGACGTGGAGCATACCAACTACAGCGAGGACAGCGACGAGCCCGAAAAGACCGTCACCAACGATATATTAAACTCCATGACGCCTATCTGGAAAAAGAACAAGGCGGAACTGACTGACGAGGATTACAATAACTTCTACACCGAGAAGTTCATGGACTATACTCCCCCCCTCACACATATCCACTCAAAGACCGAGGGAACGGCTACCTATGACGCCCTGCTGTATATACCCTCCCGCGCTCCCTTCGATTACTACTCAAAGGACTACGAAAAGGGCTTGCAGCTCTATTCGAGCGGCGTTATGATAATGGAAAAGTGCGCCGACCTGCTCCCCGATCATTTCAGCTTCGTCAAGGGTCTTGTGGATTCCGAGGATCTGTCCCTCAACATCTCCCGCGAGATGCTACAGCACGACAGACAGCTGAAAATAATCGCAAAGAACATCGAAAAGAGCATAAAGAACGAGCTGACAAAAATGCTCAAAAACGACCGCGAGAAGTACGAGAAGTTCTTCGATGTGTTCGGGCTCCAGTTCAAGTTCGGTATCTATCAGAGCTACGGCACCGCCGCGGATTCGGTCAAGGATCTGCTGATGTTCGCGTCGAGCTTCAAGCCCGAGACAAAGGAGGGCGAGGAAGCAAAGCCCGCGGGCAAGGTCACTCTCGCAGAGTACGTTGACCGCATGAAAGAGGATCAGAAGTACATCTACTACGCCTGCGGTGAGTCGGCGGCGAAGATAGAGCTTCTGCCCGCCTTCGAGAAGGTGCGCGATAAGGGCTACGAGGTGCTGTACTTCACTCAGGACGTGGACGAGTTCGCCATAAAGGCTATGATGACCTACAAGGAGAAGCAGTTCAAGTCCATCACCGATTCCGACCTTGACATAGAGAGCGAGGAGGAGAAGGAGGAGACCAAAAAGACTGCCGAGGAGAGCAAGGATATGCTCACGTTCATGAAGGACGCTCTCGATGGCAAGGTCAAGGAAGTACGCCTTTCCACGAGACTGAAGAGCCACCCCGTATGCCTTTCGAGCGAGGGTCAGGTGTCTATCGAGATGGAGAAGGTCTTAAACTCCATGCCCCAGAACGAAAAGAACCGCGTGACCGCGCAGAAGAGCTTAGAGCTGAACGCTTCCCACCCCGTATTCGCAAAGCTCAGAGAGCTCTACGATACCGACAAGGACAAGCTCGCCGAGTACGCGAAGCTGCTCTATTCGCAGGCACTGCTCATCGAGGGTCTGAGCGTCGAGAACCCCGTGGAGTTCGCGGACCTCATCTGCAAGCTCATGGTATAATAGCAGGGCAGGGGCTTGCTCCCGTCATGGAAGTCTAATAAAGAATGCAGGGGCGCTCACGTTCGGGCGCCCTTTTCTTTACTCAGAGTTTTCACTTGAAAAATCGCGGCGGCTCTTGAAATCCTCCGAAAAATATGCTATAATATACTACGCGCCGCTAAGCGCTCCGTTATATGCCCTCTGCCAAAGCACAACTTCGTTGTACTTTGCAATAGAGGGCAGTATATAACAGATAAAGCAAATTCCCGAAACGGAGGACAATATAATGGCTGAAAAAAAGACCGACCGACGCACGCTCAAAACGCAGAAAGCGCTTCGGGACGCGCTGGCACAGCTCTTGGCTGAAAAGCAGCTCCATAAGGTGACGGTGCAGGAGATAGCCGACCTCGCCGAGGTGAACAGGGTGACTTTCTACAAGCACTACCTCGATGTGTACGACCTCTATGAAAAGCTGGAGAGCGATGTGCTGGTGGAGCTGGGACTGCTGATACTGCGGCTCGGGGAGCTTTCGGAGGAGGACTTCTATGAGGGGCTCCTTGACTACATATCCGACAACCGCGCGGTATTCGCTATGATATTCAGCCCCAACAGCACGGGCGAGATACGGGATAAGTTCGCGAAGCTCATGGAGGGTCTTTTCAGACAGATGACCACCGAGGAGGGCGTTTCCGAGGAGAGCGACATGATAGAATACTACGGCTGCTACAGGGCGCAGGGCTGTCTTGCGGTCATTGCCAGGTGGGTAGCGGGCGGTCTTTCTCTCCCGAAGGAGAGGGTCAGGGAGATACTCTCGGAGCTTGACGGCAACACGGCGGCGATAATGTGACCGCGCGTGAACTGCGATACACGGCATGGCGTTAGCTTGCTCCCGCCTTTTTGCTGACTGAATTATTCGGATAAACGGGCGCACACCCCAAAAACGGGCGCACACCCCAAAATACGGGCGCATACTCCAAAAACGGGCGCACACATAGGTGCGACCCTACAGTATTTCCGATATGATATGATACGCGAAACAGCCCCGCGGCGGTATGCTTGCGGGGCTGTCTCTGTATTTGGAAGCTATGCGGCACTTTAGCACCGCTCGTGGAGGTCTTAGCCGTTGTACTCGGTGCCGTAGTAGCAGGCGAGGTATATCTCCTTCAGCTCGCTGATGAGAGGATAGCGGGGGTTCGCACCGGTGCACTGGTCGTCGAAGGCGTCCTCGGACATCTGGTCGAGGGTGGCGAGGAAGTCCTCCTCGCTGACGCCGTATTCGGCTATGGTGCGCTTGCAGCCCACGTCCTCCTTGAGCTTTGCTATCATGTCGAGCAGACCCTCAAAAAGCTCCCTGTCGTCTTTGCCCGTCAGACCGAGGGCGCGGGCGATGTTCGCATATCTTTCGAGAGCGTGGGGGTACTGATACTGGGAGAACGTACCCATCTTCGTAGGTACGGGGTTGGCGTTGAACTTCATGACGTTCTCGATAACGAGGGCGCAGCATATTCCGTGGGGCAGGTGGTGATAAGCGCCCAGCTTGTGAGCCAGCGAGTGTGCTATCCCGAGGAATGCGTTCGCGAAAGCCATGCCCGCCATAGTCGCCGCATGAGCCATGTTCTCACGCGCCTTAACAGCCGTCTGACCGTTGTTCACGCATTCGCGGAGGTTCGCAAATGTGAGCTGCAAGGAGCGTACCGCTATGCCGTCCGTGAAGTCGGTAGCCATTACCGAGGCATAGGCTTCGAGGTCGTGTACCATGCAGTCAAGACCCGAGGCGGCAGTCAGACCCTTGGGGGCGCTCATCATGAGGTCGGTGTCGATTATAGCCATGTTCGGCATGAGCTCGTAGTCCGCGAGGGGGTACTTGTGTCCCGTCTTTTCGTCGGTGATGACCGCAAAGGGAGTTACCTCCGAGCCCGTGCCCGAGGAGGTCGGTACGCATACGAAGTAAGCCTTTTC
This sequence comes from uncultured Ruminococcus sp., assembly GCA_902781565.1. Taxonomy (GTDB): domain Bacteria; phylum Bacillota; class Clostridia; order Oscillospirales; family Ruminococcaceae; genus YE71. The sequence continues at coordinate 4,808 of CACZJT010000087.1, read as the reverse complement.
GCCCATTTTCGGGAAGGTGTAGACGCGCTTTCTGATGTCGATGAAGCGCATAGCCATGTCGAGGAAGTCGGCGTCGGGGTGCTCGTACATCACCCACATGATCTTCGCCGCGTCCATAGCCGAGCCGCCGCCTATGGCGATAATGGTATCGGGCTCGAAGGCGTTTATCGCCTTTACGCCCTCCAGCGCACAGCCGAGGGTCGGGTCGGGAGCCACGTCAAAGAACACGCTGTACTGTATGCCCATCTGTGCGAGCTTGTCGGTGACGGGCTTGGTGTAGCCGTTCTTGTAAAGGAATCGGTCGGTGACGATGAAAGCCTTTTTCTTGCCCATGACCCTGCCCAGCTCGTCGAGGGCGACGGGCAGACAGCCTCTCTTGAAGTAGACCTTTTCGGGCGTTCTGAACCAAAGCATATTCTCTCTCCTCTCCGCAACGGTCTTGATGTTCAGCAGGTGCTTTACTCCCACGTTCTCGGAGACCGAGTTGCCGCCCCAGGAGCCGCAGCCCAGAGTCAGCGAGGGAGCGAAGTCGAAGTTGTAGAGGTCGCCGATACCGCCCAGAGAAGAGGGGGTATTTATCACAAGACGGCAGGTCTTCATGCGGTGAACGAACTTGTCGTACTTTTCCTTTTCGGTGAGGGTGTCTATCCAGAGGACGCTGGTGTGTCCGAGACCCCCGTTATTGTGCAGGAGAGTGTCGGCGATGTCGAGAGCGTTGTCGAAGTCCTCGGACTTGTACATTCCGAGGATAGTGGTGAGCTTCTCGTGACCGAAGGCTTCCGAGCGGTCGGTGGAGGTGGCTTCGCCGATCAGTACTTTAGTATTTGCGGGAACTTCAAAGCCGCACATCTCCGCTATCTTTGCGGGGCGCTGACCGACTATCTTCGCATTGAGAGCGCCGTTTATCAGCATGGTGTTCCGCACCTTGTCGGCTTCTTCGTCATTTAAGAAGTAGCACCCGCGGGCGGCAAACTCTGCCTTGACCTCATCGTATATGGTCTTATCGACTATGACGGTCTGCTCGGTGGCGCATATCATGCCGTTATCGAAAGTCTTGGAATGGATTATCGAGTTCACGGCGTTCTTGATATCGGCGGAGGGGTCGATTATCGCGGAAGCGTTGCCCGCGCCCACGCCGATAGCAGGCGTTCCCGAGGAGTACGCCGATTTTACCATAGCGGGACCGCCCGTAGCGAGGATAATGTCGCTCTCCTCCATGACCTTTTTGGTGAGGTCTAAGGAGGGCACGTCTATCCAGCCGATTATCCCCTCGGGAGCGCCCGCTTCAACAGCCGCTTCGAGGACGATACGCGCCGCCTCGATGGTGCATTTCTTTGCGCGGGGGTGGGGGCTTATGATTATGCCGTTGCGGGTCTTTAAGCTCAGAAGGCACTTGAATATCGCGGTGGAGGTCGGGTTAGTGGTGGGGATAACAGCCGCTATGATACCGATAGGCTCATAGATACGCTTCGTGCCGAAGGCTGTATTCTCCTCGAAAACGCCGCAGGTCTGAGTGTTCCTGTACTTATTGTAGATATGCTCGGCGGCGTAGTTGTTCTTTATCACCTTGTCCTCGACAATGCCCATGCCCGTTTCCTCGACAGCCATTTTAGCGAGGGGAACGCGGGCTTTGTTCGCGGCGAGGGCAGCCGCGCGGAATATCTTATCCACCTGTTCCTGAGTATACTCGGCGAATATCGCCTGAGCCTGTCTTATCTCGGCGAGCCTTGCTTCGAGAGCTTCGACGCTGTCAACGAGCCTTACTTCGTTATTTGCCATAATACCTGACCTACCTTTCATGAGGGCGGCATACGCCCGTATCGCTTCGCTTCCAAATACACGGGGAGTATATACTCCCTTACAATACTATTATACCCGATTGTTAATATTTTGTCAATCTGTCAAAAGCACGTTTTTTTCGGCATTTTCCGTCCCTCTTGTATGCGTAATGCACAAACACATTTGTTATACTACGCGCTCTGCCAAAGCACAACGTGTTGTGTTTTGCAATAGAGGGCAGTATATAGTATCCCCGCGTTTTCGGCTGAAAAATATGTATGTGCTGTATATAAACAGTTAAGCAGAAGTAAATTTTATCTTTTTGCACAAAGAACACTGGACATATCCGAAAAAATGTAGTATAATATAACCACAACGAGTTCCGAAGCCCTGACCCGCCCGGTATGGTTATATTATAAGCGGGAAATGTTTCGGTATCGTTTGAGTTTTGTTGCAGTTATGTTAGAGGTAATTCGGGATCACGAATTACAAAAAGGTCGTTTATCAACATTATATGCCGAAATATAAAGGAGAGTCAATTATGGAGGAAAGAAAGTTTATCGCAAGCGGCGACATCTATGATGTGTATGAGTCGGAGGACGGAAAGGCTGTAAGGATATACCGCGACGCCAAGTATAAGGAGAAGTGCCTTTATGCGGCGCTCACTCACGCGAGGGTCGAGACTACCCTCGGTATGTCGAGCCTTAAAATACCCGTGCTGCACGAGGTCTCGGTCATCGACGGCAAGTGGGCTATCACTATGGACTGGATAAACGGAAAGACCCTCGGTCAGATGATAGACGAGGAGCCCGAAAAGGCTGAGCTTTACATCGACAAGCTGGTGGATATACAGTGCGAGATACACGAGCAGTATATGCCCCTGCTCTCGAAGCTCAAGGACAAGCTCTCGCGGCAGATCAAGAGCCTGGGGCAGATAGACGAGATAAAGAAGTACGAGCTTCTGACCCGCCTTGATTCCATGCCCAAGCACATAAAGCTCTGTCACAACAATTTCAGCCCCGACTGTGTGATAATCAACGATGAGGGGACGTATGTGCTGAACTGGGGCTCGGCGCGTCAGGGCAACGCTTCCGCGGACGCCGCCAAGACCTACCTGCTTTTGTCGCTGAAACGCCCCGCACTTGCGGACAGCTTCCTTGACAAGTATTGCCAAAAGACGGGCACCTCGAAGCACTACGTTCAGCAGTGGCTCCCGATAGTAGCCGCCGCCCAGCTCGAAAAGGGCGTGGAGGAACAGAAAGAGCTGCTCATGCGCTGGCTGGACGTTTTTGACTGGCAGTAAAATACGAATGACATCTGTAGGGTCGGGGCTTGCCCCGACCTTTTTTTTGTGCGGGGTTCGCCGTTTTTGCCCCTAAAGCATTCCTGGTAAATGGTTGGGAAAATATGTTGGTACGGCGTGAACCGTTTTTTTCGGAGAACGGTAATATCTCCCGTGTTTTTTACGTCAATACGGGTGGAAAAATTCATGCCGAAAAGGAGAGACCGCCGTGAAAAAGTATACTCTGTTCGCTTCCTACGCCGCCGAATTTGCCCTTTGCGGGCTGATCGGCTGGCTCTATGAGGTCGCCGTCATGTATGTCATGTGGGGAAAGTTCATAGACAGGGGTTATCTTCATCTGCCCGTCCTGCCCATATACGGGGTGTTCGGAATGCTCCTGATACCCGTATTCCGCCGCCGAAAAAACGCGGCGTTCGTGTTCGTGACCACCGCCGCCGTCTGCACCGCGGGGGAGCTTGTCAGCTCATACATCATCGAAGCGGTGCTGGGTCATCAGCTCTGGACATACGAGATGTGGCGCTTCAACTTCGACGGGCGCATAGCCCTTTACAGCTCGCTGATATTCGGGGGACTGGGGGTAATGCTCACGAGGATAGTCCACCCGCTCATGCGCTGTCTTTATGAGCGGAGCGCTCCTGTGCTGACCTGCGCCGCGGGCACCCTCTGCGCCGCCGCCATAGCCGCAGACTTCTGCGTTACTGCGGTTAATGGGTAGCATATGAGCGCGGCATTTGTTAAATTTTTTCACCGCCCTTGACAAACAGTCTTACAAGTGATATACTAATTACGTATACGAGAAAGGCTGTGACGGAGACAGTAAGCATACTATCCGAGCCAAAGCGAGCCGCGGAGGGTGAGAGCGCGGTGCGGAGGAGGTTTGCCGAATATCACTCCCGAGCCGCGCACCTAAAGGGCATGATATGATGATATGACCCGAGTAGACTGCGCCGAAGCTCCCGCGTTAAGGGGGAACGTGTGTCTGCACGATGTAAAGGGTGGTAATAACGAAAAGCGCGAGCCTTCGTCCTGTTTACACGGACGGGGGCTTTTTTGATTTGGAGGAACTGAAAATGGAAGCTGATGCGGCGGCTGTCGGAGGGAAGATAGCCATAGCGGTGCTGGTGATAGTGGACTTGATACTTCTGCCGGTGCCGATACTGATGAAAACATCGCGGAACAAGAAGCTGGCGAGGTACACGATCGTGACCGAAGCGGTAGTGACGGCTATGGACAACGGTGTGTATCACGCTCACCACACGGGGAGCAGTACGCCGATGTGGTATCCCACGTTTTCCTACACGGTGGACGGGGTGACATACGAGAAGCGGAGCAATGTAGGAACGACCGCGAAGCCCTTTGAGGTAGGGGACAGGCTGAAAATAAGAGTAGACCCGCAGGATCACAACAAATACATCATGATAAAGAGCAAGGGCTTTGACATCGCGTTCGGGGTGCTGATGGCGCTGGCGGCATTTTTCATCATCGCGACGGTGATAACGGCGATAGCGGTGAGGTGAATGCGGAATTCGGAATTCGGAATGCGGAATTGAAGGTGTCCGCCTGCGGCGGACGATTATGCGGACGCGGTTTCGCAAGCGAAACACGCTCCGCCGAAGCCGCAAAGCACAATAAAAAGAAGAAGCTCTCTGTAGCACAGACCAAAAGTCTTAGGAAAGAGTCAAGGGAATAACCCTTCTTCAGAAGGGTTTTCCCTTGCAGGGGAGCG
>CACZJT010000086.1 GCA_902781565.1 uncultured Ruminococcus sp. | reverse complement strand
AGCCGGCGAATCCCTGTCAATAGAAAACCAGAAACTTATCCTCACCAAGTATGTCAAGGAGCAAGGTTGGAATCTCGTCGATACCTACGTCGATGATGGTTGGAGCGGTACTGATTTTGACAGACCTGCGGTGCAGAGATTGCTATCCGATGCTCAGTCGGGGAAGATCAATCTTATCATCTGCAAAGACCTGTCCCGTTTCGGAAGAAACTATATCGAGGTCGGCAGATATGTGGATTACATTTTTCCGAGTTACAATATCCGCTTCATCGCACTTAACGATAATGTGGATACCGCCAGCAAGGATACCTCAGCACTTGACATGATGCCGATCGTCAACTTGTTCAACGAATGGCACGCAGCTTCGACTTCTAAGAAAAACAAGGCAGTTATCGAAGCCAATGCAAAGGCTGGCAAGTATCGCACGACCTGCGCTCCGTTCGGGTACACGAAAGGCGATGATCCGAATCATCTGCCTGTGATCGAGCCAGATGCCGCACCTATTGTTCGCAACATATTTGAAATGCGGGCAAGCGCTATCAGTTCGCATCATATTGCTGATAAGCTCAATGAGGACGGTGTGCCGATTCCCTCGGATTACTACTACGCAAAACTCGGCAAGCCCAATCCTCGCCGCACAAGGCATATGTGGAGTCCCGAAACGGTAAGGCAAATACTTCACAACTACACTTACCTCGGACATCTTGTTCAGCTCCGCACCAGAACGGTCAGCTATAAGAATCATAAGGTCATCAAAAATGACGAGGAAGATATGATCGTTGTGAAAAATACGCACGAAGCTATTGTTTCACAGGAGCTTTGGGACAGGGTGCGTGAGATGGAGCAGTCGGTATCGCAGGGCAAGCGAAACTCGGACGGCTATGTTGCTAACCTCAGCGGACTTATTTACTGTCAGGATTGTGGAAATAAAGTAAGGCTGTGCTGGAACAACACCCGTCATCAGCGTGGCGGTCCTCGTGAATTCTATCGTCACAACTTCAACTGCACATCATATCTGAAATACGGAAAACGCTATTGTCCGAGCCACTACATCAAGATGAAAGACATGGAACGTATCGTGCTTGAAGATATTCGCAGTCTCGCTCAGCTTGTCGTGGAGGACGAGGAAAAGGCAAAAGCGGAATTTCTTGCACGCAAGGCGAAGCATCATGAGGAGCAGTATTCCGTTGATACCAAGAAGCTCACAGAGGGCAGATTTCGCTTGCAGGAGCTTGACACGCTGATCCAGAACATCTATGAGGACAAAGTCCTCGGCAAGGTATCTGAGGACGTAGCAATGAAGCTGATAGCAAAATATGAAGCCGAGCAGAAAGAGCTGTCGACAGAAGTTGCTGACCTTGAAGAAAAGTTTTCCACGATCAGGCAGGACGAAGAAGATGTGGAGATGTTCATAGAGCGTCTGAGAAAGTATACTGATGTGCAGGAGCTTACCCGTGAGATGTGCTTGGAGCTTATCGAGTATATCACCCTTGATGCCTATGTGGAGGGACAGCCCCGTGAGATCTACATCTACTACAAGCTGCTCGACGAACCTCTGAAAGACAGAAGAAGCCTGTTTTAAGGCGTATTTACGTTGTTTACACACCATACCATACGAAAGTGTGTTACTATTTGGCAAGGGGACTACGGCGAACCTTTATAGTCACTTGGAGTATAACGCTAAAGTCGTTTCTGCGGAGACAATCGCAAGGGTGCTTGACGGTGAATCATTAGAGCAGACGAAATCTCCTGCGGAAACTGTTGAGCCTGCGCCTGAGAAGAAGTAAACGAGGAAGAAGTCGGCAAGCAAAAAGCCTGCGGCAAAAAAGACCTCGGACAAAAAAACTGCAAGCACGAAGTACACAGCAAAAACAACAGATGAGCCTGCACCGAAAAGGGCTGGCGGTAGAAAAAAGAAAAGCGATACGCCCCCAGCTACGGGCAAATCACAAACATCAACATTATAAAATATAATGTCGAATAATAAATAGCGAGAAAAAGAGAACAAAAAAGAGCGATTTTGGTAGAAAAGTTGGTAGAAAAAAAGACGGTTTTCGCATTATATGTATCTACCACGAATGCTGATAAAGCCCGTCAATACGCTATTTGACGGAAAGAAAAGCGGATTTGTTCATATAATCTCATTGACTAAATCAGCAGTATATGGTATAATGTGACTGTACAGTTTTGTTCATTACGCGGTATGGTCACGGCATACTGCGGAAGGAGATGATATGATGAAAAAGGCATTGGCGATAGTCACGGCGGCGCTCTGCGTCTGCGGGTTTTCGGGCTGCGGAAGCAAGACCTATAAGGACGGCACCTACACCGCCCGAAGCGCCGAGTACATAAGCGATGACGGCACCGAGGACGGCAACGGCTACGGCGAGGTTGAGATAACCGTTTCGGGCGGGAGCATTTCGGAGGTGAGCTTCAAGACCTACGAGCTCGACGGCACTCTCAAAGACGAGGACTACGGCAAGGAGGACGGGGAGATCAAGAACAAGGATTTCTACAACAAGGCTCAGAGAGCACGTTCGGCTTGCGATAACTACGCTTCTCAGCTCAAAGCCAAGGGCAGCCTTGACGAGGTGGACGCTGTGAGCGGCGCGACGGTGAACTTCAGCGAGTTCAAGGAAGCCGTAACAGCCGCCCTGAAACAGGCGGAAGAATGATGGGCGCGGTAAGACATATCGCCGTTACGGCAGCGGCGCTGGGACTTATGCTTGCTGTGCCGTTCTTCGGGAGCGACTATTACAGCCGTCTGCGTTCGGGCGCGGACGCGGTATCGGCTGCGACGCAGGCTCTCGACAAGCCTTCGGGGGAGTACGTGGTGTTCATAAACCGCGCTCTCCATACCGACAGCGCGAACCTTGCGGCGTGGGAGGGCTTCTTCGCGGAGGGCAAGGACGACGGGCTCTATAACGTGTTCGAGGATCTGACCTGCACCGTCGCGGACAGCGACCCTGCGGGATTCGAGATGGCGAAGAGCTTTCAGTCCATGCTCCCCGAGAATCAGATGAAGCTCAAAGCCGAGAACGTCATGCTCATGCTCTCCAAAGCGGAGCATGGGCGCTTCGATGTGATAGTCATGTCAAAGGAGACAGCCGACACCTTCGCCGCCGAGCGCATAGCGGAGCTGACGGACGCGGATATGCTGACTGTCAGACAGGACGGAGAGGGGGCGGCTGAACAGTGAGACGTATCAATGCGGTCATCAGCATGGCGGTAATAGCCCTGTTCCTGCTCCATGCGGTCATGGGCGGCTTCATCACATGGGGAGTTTTCGACGGCGGCTCGACCTTCATGAAGATAATGGCGCGGATAATGGTGACGCTCATAGGCGTTCATTTTGTCATCGGCACGAAGCTGACGGCAGATACCCTTAAAGCCCTGAAACGCTCGGGAGCGCACTATTTCAGGGAAAACAAGCTCTTCTGGATAAGGCGCATGAGCGGCTTTGCGGTCATGGTGTTCATAGTGATACACATTATGATCTTCATGGGAAAGCAAGGCGGCGTGTATCGTCTGAACTTCTTCGGCGCGGCGGAGCTTGTCTCGCAGATACTCATGGTGCTGTCCGTTGCCCTCCATGTGCTGACGAACATGAGACCCCTCATGCTGGGCTTCGGGACGAGGTCGTGGAAGGAAATGGGTCTGGATCTGGCGCTGATATTGACGGGCGTACTGCTGTTCTCGGGGGTATGTTTCGTGATATATTATCTGCGCTGGCTGCTTTGACGAAGGGCGGTGTATCATGGAAAAGATCAACATTATCGGCGCGGGGCTTGCGGGTCTCACGGCGGCGATAACACTTGCTAAAGGCGGCAGGCATTCAAGGCTCATTTCCCTGCAAAGGTCGGAACGCGCCCAGTCGGTGCTCGCGGAGGGCGGCATAAATGCGGCTCTCAACGTGATGGGTGAGGGCGACAAGCCCGAATACCACTTCGAGGACACCATGCGCGGGGGAGTTTATCTTGCGGACGAGGAAGCTGTCCGCAGGCTCACGGAGGGCGCTCCCGATATCGTCATGTGGCTTGCGGGGCTGGGCGTGCCTTTCAACATGAAGGACGGCAGGCTTATCCAGCGCAATTTCGGCGGACAGAAGAAAAAGCGAACCGCCTACGCGAAAAGCTCCACCGGCAAGATGATAATGTCAGCCCTCATAGACGAAGCGCGGAAGTACGAAGTCGCGGGGCTGATAGAGCGTTACCCTCATCACGCTTTTCAGGGTGCGGTCATAATGGACGGCGTATGTCTCGGGGCGGCGGTCTGCGATACCTACACGGGCGAGCGCCTGACATTCGGCGGACGGGTAATAATGTGCTGCGGCGGCTTGGCGGGGCTTTTCCCGCGAATGACCACGGGCACTACACAGAACAGCGGTCACGCGGCGGCAAGGCTCTTCGGACAGGGAGTGGTGTTCGGGAACCTCGAAATGCTCCAGTACCACCCCACCACCATCGGCATTCCCGACAAGCGCTGTCTCGTGACCGAAGCGGCTCGGGGCGAGGGCGGCAGGCTCTACATCGAGCGACAGGGGAGCAAATGGTATTTCATGGAAGAAAAGTACCCCGAGCTGAAAAACCTCATGCCCCGCGATGTGGTCGCCCGCGAGATGTTCATGGTGCGCCGCCGCGAGGACTGCGGAGATACGGTGTACCTCGACATGACGGAGCTTTCGGTCGATGTGTGGGATAAGCGCCTTCCCGACCTGCGGGCTGAGATAATGCACTATCTCTCGCTCGACCCCGCCCGCGAGCCTATACCCGTCAGGGAGGGCATACATTATTTCATGGGCGGCATTAACACTGACGTTCGCCACCGCACGAACATCGCGGGGCTGTACGCGGCGGGGGAGTGTACCTGCCAGTATCACGGTGCGAACCGTCTTGGCGGTAACTCCATGCTGGGGGCGGTGTTCGGAGGAAAGACCGCGGCGGAGGACATACTCTCTCTGCCCGAAGCCGATACCCCCGACCTGCCCGACGCAGCGGTAACTGACACGGAGCCGCCCGAAGCCGTCAAAGCCGAACTGGGCGAAATTTTGTACAGCGGACTGGGGATAGTACGTTCGGAGAGCGGGCTGATGCGGGCTCTTGAAAGGCTCGATGAGCTTGAAGCCCGCGAGGGGGCATTCCCCGAGTCAAGGCTCGGACGGGCTATGCTTTTATCAGCGCTGAAGCGGCGGGAGAGCAGGGGAGCGCACTTCCGCGAGGACTTCCCCGAACGTTCCGAGGAGCTTCGTGCGCCGACCCTTGCCGTGTGTCGGGACGGAAAGATCATTGCGGAGATAGGAGGGGATCGCATATGAGCGTGCTAAAGATTCTAAGACGTAAAAGCGCAGATCAGCAGCCGTATTGGCAGAGCTTTGAGTTCACCTCCGACGACCCGAACGCGGCAGTCTCCACGGCGCTGACGGCGCTTAATTCACGCAGCGACCTTCGGGACATGAGCGGTGAAAAAGCCGACCCTATACGCTGGGAGTGCAGCTGCCTGCAAAAGAAGTGCGGCGCCTGTGCTATGGTCATAAACGGCGTCCCCCGCCTTGCCTGCGACAGCAAGCTCGCGGAGCTTGGGGAGGTCATCACCGTGGAGCCGCTGAAAAAGTTCCCCGTGATAGCCGATCTGATAGTCGACAGGACTGTCATTTTCGACACTCTGCGGGAGCTGAAAGTGTGGCTCGAAAGGGGAGTGACCCCCGATGAAAGGGCGCAGGAAGCGGCGTTTGAAGCGGCGGGCTGCCTGCAATGCGGCTGCTGTCTTGAGGTCTGTCCCAACTATTACGCGGGGGGGAGATTCACGGGAATGGCTGGAGCGCTGCCGCTCACAAGGCTCATAGCGGAGCTCACCGACGAGCAGAGAAGGGAAGTCCTCAAAGCCTACCGAAAGCGGGTCTACGAGGGCTGCGGGAAGTCCCTCGCCTGCCGAAAGATATGCCCCGCGGGGCTCGACATCGAGAGCCTTATGGCACGCTCCAACGCCGCCGCCGCGTGGAGGTCGCTGTTCGATCTTCGCAAATGAGGGCGCGGCGGAAAAGGCTCACGATACTCGCGGCGGCGGTGCTGCTTATCGCCGCCTGCGCTGCCGTGATCGCGGTCAGGGCAAGTCAGCCGAGATACCACTACGAAGTGCGCCGCGATCTTAGCGTTTATTTCGCAAACGCCGACAGCGTGATAGAAAAGCTGCGGGAATGCCTTAAAAAGCGGCAGGAGGTCATTCGCATAAGCTACAGCGCTCATAACAGCAGCCTTGACTACCTCGACGAGCTGACCCGCGAGCTCATGGGGTTCGCCTGCGCCGAGACAGACCGCCCCGATGAGGGGGATTATCTCGGCTGTCAGATAGGCGGCTATAATGCGGATTTCAGCGAGCGGAAGCGTGACGGCGAAAATGCCTGCACTATCGAGATACGCCCCATTTACTTCACCGATGAGGAGCAGGAGGAGGCGGTCTCGCGGGAGGTCGAAGGAGTGCTGGAGCGGCTCGACCTCGCGGCGGGAGGCTCCGATGAAGAGAAGGTGCGGGCGGTGTACGGCTACATCTGTGATAACGTGCGCTACGACACTATCCACCGAAAGAACGACAGCCACCGCCTGCGCTCGACGGCTTACGGGGCGCTGTGCTACAAGCGTGCGACCTGTCTCGGCTACGCGGTGACGGTGTATCGGCTCCTGCGGGAGCTGGGCGTCGGCTGTCGCGTTGTCACGGGGACGGCTAAGGGCGAGTACCACGCATGGAACGTCATCTGCATAGACGGGCTATGGTACAACGCCGACGCCACATGGGACAGCATGAACGGCGGGAGGGACTTCTTCCTAAAATGCTCCGATGACTTCCCCGACCACGAAAGAGAGGAAAAATTTTCCTCCGAGAGCTTTGCGGCTGCCTGTCCGATGGCGGAGCGGAGCCTTTGAAAGAAAGGAAAGTATGATGAAAAGAAGCGGAAAAGAATGGATATTCGGGATATTGCTGCTTATTTGCAGCCTTTGCATGAGCGCGGGAGTGAAGCTCGTTTTCCACGCCTGCGGACCCAAGGAGGACGGCAGCTTCATGACCTGCCACTGGGCTGAACAGGCGGTGTTCACGCTGGGCTGCGTAATGGCGGCTGTCTCGGTGCTGATACTCATAATGCCCGACAGCGGCATGAGGAGGGGGCTTGCTCTTGCGATGATACCTGCGGGCGCGGGGGCGGCGCTGATACCCAACACGATGATAAAGCTCTGCATGATGACGGATATGCATTGTCACGCGGTCATGAAGCCCGCCGTTATCATCATAGGTGCAGTCTCGGCGGTGCTGGGGCTCATCTATGCGGCGGTCTGCAAGTCGGAGCGTTCGGCATGAAAAGCCTTGCGATGAAAAACCTCTCGGGGCGACCCGTAAGGACGGCGGTGCTGGTGATACTTGCGGCGCTGCTGACCTTCACGGCGCTGGGCGGCACTCTCACGGTGGCAAGTCTCGGCAAGGGACTTGATTCCCTCGAAGCCCGTCTTGGCGCTGACGTCATGGTAGTCCCGAAGGAAGCCACGATGAAGAAGAAGTTCGAGGACATCGTTCTGCAAGGGAGTACGGGGTATTTCTACATGGACAGCTCCCGCGCGGAGGAGGTCATGGAATGCGAAGGCGTGGGCGAGGTCTCGCCGCAGTTCTTTTTAGCTTCGACGGGTTCGAGCTGCTGTTCAATACCCGTACAGATAATAGGCTTCGACCCCGCGACGGATTTCACGGTGAGCCCCTGGATAAAGCGCACCTACGGCGGAGAGCTTGGGCTTTACGACATCGTGGCGGGCAGCGACCTCAATGCCTTTGTGGGGGATAAGCTCAGCTTCTACGGCGTGGAATGCACCGTTGCCGCGAAGCTCGAAAAGACGGGGACCTCCTACGACACCACCGTTTTCACAAACGAACAGACCATCAAGGCGCTGATACAGTCCTCCCTCGACAAGGGCATGAACGATTTCAAGGACATCGACCCCGCCCGAAGCGTGTCCTGCCTGATGATAAACGCCGCCGACGGCACCTCCCCCGAGGAGCTGGTCAATGACATAAATATCCACGTCAAGAAGGTAAAGGCGTACAGGTCGGGTGACATGATAAACGGCATAGCGGGAAGTCTCGGCGGGGTCTCGCAGATGATAAAGCTGCTTATAGCCGCCGTGTGGGTGCTGGGGATAGTGATACTTCTGCTGGCGTTCACCATGAGCGTCAACGAGCGCAAAAAGGAATTTGCGGTGCTGAGGGTCATGGGAGCCTCACGCTCGAAGCTGGCGGGGCTGGTACTCAAAGAAGCGCTTATGACCTGCCTTATCGGGAGCGCCGCGGGCGCGGTCATAGGACTGCTGATACTCATACCCTTCAACGGCGTGATAGAGCAGACCCTTTCGCTCCCGTTCCTGCTGCCCGAAGCGGGGAGCATAGCGGGGATAACAGCGGCGGCGGTGGTGCTTTCCGTACTGACGGGAGCGGCAGCGGCAGCCGTAAGCGCGTGGAGAGTGAGCCGCATAGACACGGGAGTTATTCTCAGGGGGGATAATTGATGGAGCTCAAAGCCGAAAAGGTCACCAAGGAATTTATCCGTCCGAGCGGTAAGACCAACCGCTTCACGGCGGTGAGGGAAGCCGACCTTACCCTCGCGGCGGGACAGCTCACGGTGCTCATGGGGCGTTCGGGAAGCGGCAAGACCACGCTGTTAAATATGCTCTCGGGGCTTCTGGCGCCCACATCGGGCAGTATCACCGCCGACGGGCGCGGGCTTTACGCTATGACGGACAAGGAGCTTTCGCGCTTCCGCAACGAGCATTTCGGCGTTATCCCGCAGGGTCAGACAGCGATACACAGCCTGACCGTCCGCGAGAATATACTGCTTCCCTTCGCGCTCTACGGCGACAAGCCCGACGAGCTGTACGCCGATGAGCTCATGGAGAGGCTCGGAATAGCGCAGCTTGCTGGGGCGAAGCCCTCGGAGCTTTCGGGCGGGGAGCTGCGGCGCGCTGCCATAGCCCGCGCCGCCGTAAAACGTCCGCAGTTCATTTTCGCCGACGAGCCAACGGGCGATCTTGACGATGAGAATACCGCGGCGGTGTTCGGATTCCTTAAAGAATGTGCCGCGAACGGGGCTTCGGTTCTCGTGGTCACTCACGAAAACGACGCGGTCAGTTATGCCGATGTGCTTATTAAAATGACCGCCGGTGAGCTTTCACTTGGCGCAAAGTGAGATCAATTTGATATTTCGGAATGGTACTTCCTATTTCAAAAACAACAAGCACCACACCCCCGAAGGGGCGCGGTGCCTGTTGCTTTGACCGGTTTAACGATCAAAGATTATCAGAAGGAGTCATTGGTTTGGTTGTTTCCGACACTGATGACT
>CACZJT010000085.1 GCA_902781565.1 uncultured Ruminococcus sp. | reverse complement strand
TGGGCTTGACGAGGAAGGGCTTGTATTTGAGTACGTTCAGCAGGAGATCTCCCGTAGCGTCAACTACAAAGCGTATGCCCCGTCCCGAGAGCCTTGCCAGTATGCGTTCGTAGATATCCGAGGGCATACCTTTTGGGATACTGCCCGCGAGAATGAGCGTGTCGCCCTCGGTGAGCTTATCGAGCTTTTCGAGGAGCATATCCAGCGAATCTGCGTCTATGGCGGGACCCATGCCGTTAAGGTCCGTTTCTTCGGCAGATTTTATCTTCACATTGATACGTGAGCAGCCCTCTTTGAGGCGCACGAGATCGGTGGTTATGCCCATTTGCCTTAGTCCGTTCTCGATAGCTTCACCCGTGAAGCCCGCGACGAAGCCGAGTGCGCGGGAATCAAAGCCCAGCTCCCGAAGCACGACCGAGACATTTATCCCCTTGCCGCCGAAGTACATAGCTTCTCCCTCCGAGCGGTTGACCGCGCCGAGGGCAAGCGACGAGGTGTGTACAACGTAGTCGATCGAGGGGTTGAATGTTACCGTATAGATCATATCTGTTCCTCCGAATAATGGTTATTTTCAGCGTTTTTGCGCAATATCAGTATATCACGCGGGAGGTGAGTTTGTCAAGCGGCAGATCGTTGTTTTTCATAGCAGATTATACGGTGTTGTATGAGTTATTTTACGTCGCCATATACTACAATTTTATTGTTAATTGAATTTTTATTTTGTTTGAGTATACAAAAATTTAATCAAGGCTGTCAAAAAGCGGGGTCAGCATTTGACAAAAGGCGAAAAATAGTATATAATTGTATCATTAGAGTATATTAAATAATTGTTAAGGTGTGTGCCTTGACTTGATCTGAATAATGGAGGAAAGAGAGTATGAAAAAGTCTGAACTCATTGCTGCTATTGCCGAAAAGGGTGACATCACCAAGAAGGACGCCGAGACTATGCTCAAGCTGTTTACCGACACAGTTACCGAGGCTCTTGCTAACGGCGATAAGGTATCCGTTTCGGGATTCGGCGTATTCAAGGTAACAGAGCACGCTGCCCGTGATACCATCAACCCCAATACCAAGCAGAAACAGCACATCGAAGCAAGAATGGCACCTGTTTTCAAGGCGTCAAAGGCGCTGAAGGAAGCAGTAGATCATAAAGCAGAATAATCAAGGAGGAATCAACAATGCCCAGAAAGTCTACAAAAACAACAGAAGCTGCTGCTCCCGCGGCAGAGAAGAAGCCCGCTGCAAAGAAGACCGCAGCTGCTGAGAAGAAGCCGGCTGCTAAAGCAGAGCCTGTTGTAGTTACCAAGGTACAGTTCGGCGGAAACGAGTATGATACCGCAGAGATCGCCGAGAAGGCAAAGACTGCTTTCAAGGCTGAGAGCAAGGCTGCTATCAAGACTGTAAACGTTTATATCAAGCCCGAAGATAACGCTGCTTACTTCGTCATCAACGAAAAGTTTGAGGGCAAGATAGAGCTTTGATATCTTAATTTACACGATATCTTTAAATGTACCGAGCGGCAGGGAAGTTTCTCTGCCGCTTTTTATTAACAAAATGAAAAATATTGCAATTACTGTTGAAAAATGAGTCCTAAAGTGATATAATAAAATTTAGTCGGTATGAGGGAGGCGCATTATGGAGAACGGCATTGTATCAACGCTCCTGCGGGTCATGTTCACCTCGCTGGGGCTCATGGCAGTTATCATGATCTGCTGTCTTATAACGCCAAGGCTCGCTAAGTGGATAGATTCACACAAACCCCCGAAAAAGGAGGAGCCTGTCGATCCGAATGCCCCCACGGTTCAGGGGGCTTTCGATAAGTCCTCCGAGCCCGAATACGATCTGAATTACAAGATCTATCATAAAGATATATATGGAGTTGATTTCAAAAATGGCAAAGAAAAAGATGGTTGAGGCTATAACCTCTATGGACGTTGATTTCGCGCAGTGGTACACCGATATCTGCAAAAAGGCGGAGCTCGTTGAGTACACCAGTGTAAAGGGCGGTATGGTCATTCGTCCCTACGGCTACGCGATCTGGGAGAACATTCAGCGCGACCTTGACGACCGCTTCAAGGCTCTGGGGCATGAGAATGTGTGTATGCCTATGTTTATCCCCGAGAGCCTG
The DNA here is from genome assembly GCA_902781565.1 of uncultured Ruminococcus sp. Classification (GTDB taxonomy): domain Bacteria; phylum Bacillota; class Clostridia; order Oscillospirales; family Ruminococcaceae; genus YE71. The sequence continues at coordinate 7,347 of CACZJT010000085.1, read as the reverse complement.
CTCAATAAGGAGAAAGACCACGTTGAGGGCTTCGCTCCCGAAGTGGCGTGGGTAACTCACGGCGGAAGCGAGAAGCTGGAGGAGCGCCTTTGCGTGCGTCCCACCTCCGAGACTCTTTTCTGCGAACATTACGCCAATGTGGTACATTCCTACCGCGACCTGCCCAAGCTGTACAATCAGTGGGTGTCGGTAGTCCGCTGGGAAAAGACCACACGTCCCTTCCTGCGTTCGAGAGAGTTCCTCTGGCAGGAGGGTCACACCATCCATGAAACTGCCGAGGAAGCCGTTCACGAGACCGAACAGATGCTGAACGTTTATGCGGATTTCTGCGAGCAGTCCCTCTGTATGCCCGTTGTCAAGGGCAAGAAGACCGATAGCGACAAGTTCGCGGGCGCTGTTGCCACATACGCGATAGAAGCCCTCATGCATGACGGCAAGGCGCTCCAGGCGGGTACTTCCCACTACTTCGGCGACGGCTTCGCCAAGGCGTTCGGCATACAGTTCACCGGGCGTGACAACAAGCTGGCTTATCCTCACCAGACCTCATGGGGCATGACCACCCGCCTTATCGGTGCGATCATCATGACTCACGGCGACGACAGCGGACTTGTTCTGCCCCCTGCGGTAGCTCCCGTTCAGGTCATCGTCCTGCCGATACAGCAGTTCAAAGAGGGCGTTCTCGAAAAGGCTAATGAGCTTGCGGATATGCTGAAAGCCTGCGGTATCAGGGTGAAGGTGGACGACCGCGACCAGTCCCCCGGCTGGAAGTTCGCCGAGCATGAGATGCGCGGTGTGCCCGTGCGTATCGAGGTCGGTCCCAAGGACATCGAAGCGGGCAAGTGCGTTGCGGCTCTGCGCGTAAACGGCGAGAAGGAGGACATCGCTTTCGATATCCTTGCCGACAGAGTAAAGGAGCTTCTTGAGGAAAAGATACCGAAGCTCATGTACGAAAAGGCTCTTGCGAACCGCACGGCTAAGACCTATAAGTGTACCACCGTTGATGAGATGAACGCGGCTCTGACCGAAAAGGGCGACGGCTTTATCGAAGCCATGTGGTGCGGCGAAGAAGCCTGCGAGGACAAGGTAAAGGAGCTGACTGGCGCGGGTTCGCGCTGCATTCCCTTCGAGCAGCACGAGCTTTCCGATAAGTGCGTATGCTGCGGCAAGCCCGCAAAGTGCATGGTGCTCTGGGGCAAGGCGTACTGATCTTGATTCGGGGATTCGGCGATAAGACAAATTGTGTAGGGTGGGGACTTGCCCCGACACTACACATTGAGATGTGAGATACCTTAATTGCAGTAGTAATAAAATGCTCAAAGGCACGAGAGTTTGCGCTCCCGTGCCTTTTTCAGATGTAGTACATGAAGTTTTCTTCCTGTCCGCAGTTTTCCTTGTACTCGGCAATAAGATCGGCGAGGGTCATCTGTTCGGCGAAACGCCGCATATAGCTGTTGAGCTTGTCCCAAAGACAGCTGTTGACCGAGGAGCGGATATCGCTTATCTGCTCATCATCGGATTCGCGGGCGTCGGCTAAAATGTTGTTATCGAGGGCGTTTAGCACATCCGAGAGATATATCTTGTTTGCTGGACGCGAAAGCACATATCCGCCCCGCGAGCCTTTCATTCCCTTGACGAATCCCCCCTGACGAAGCCCCATGATGATCTGTTCGAGGTACTTCTGCGAGATGTCCTGACGCTCGGCTATCTCCGCGGAGGAAACGGTCTTGCCGTCCTCGGAATGAACGGCGATGTCCGCCAGCGCCGCAAGCCCGTATTCTACCCTTGTGGATACCCTCATACGCCGCTCCTTTCTGCCGCTTCATCAAGCAGCTTTCCGAGCGTGTTCCAACCCAGCATGGCACACTTGACCCTTGCGGGCATGGCGGAGATGTTCTGCAAGGCGCCCGCTTCCTCCAGTTCGTCAAGCTCGTCCTCGGTTATATTGCCGCCTATCATCTTCGAGAAAAGCTCTTTGAGGTGCTTTGCTTCCGCAGGTGTTTTTCCGATTATCAGATCGAGCATGATGTCCGCCGAAGCCTGCGACACCGCGCACCCAACGCCCGTGAACGAACCGTCCGTGATGAGCCCGTCCTCTATCGCAAGGTGCAGTGTGAGCTGATCTCCGCAGGTGGGGTTCAGCCCCGCGTTCGAGCAGGTGGCGCAGGGTAGTTCGTGGAGATGCATGGGGTGGAGATTGTGATCGAGAAGCACCTCGTTGTAGAAATTATCCGCCATAGCCCATTCTCCTCCTTATCCCCGAGAGCGTTTCGATGAAGCGTTCGATGTCGTGTTCGTCATTGTAGAAAGCAAGGCTCATACGCGCCGTTGACTGCACGCCTATGTGCTGATGAAGGGGCATTGCGCAGTGATGCCCCGCGCGTATAGCTATGTTATCGGCATCAAATATCGCCGCGATGTCGTGAGGGTGAACGCCCTCCAGCGTGAAAGTGATTATCCCGTGGTGTCCCTCCGCGCTGTCAGCGCCGATGATATGCACATGAGGAAGCCGCTTCATCTCGTCGAACGCAAGCGCCGTAAGCTCCCGTTCCCGCGCGGTTATCGTGTCAAAACCGACCTTGCCTATGTAGTCTATCGCCGCGTGAAGCCCTACCGCACCGCCGACGTTGACCGTGCCCGCCTCGAATTTGTGGGGAAGCTCCGCGAAAGTCGCGCCGTCCTTCGTGACGTACTCGATCATCTCCCCGCCGTAGAGGAACGGCGGCATTTTTTCAAGGAGCTCCTCTCTGCCGTAAAGCACGCCTATCCCCATGGGCGCAAGCATTTTGTGTCCCGAAAAGGCAAGGAAGTCAACGCCGAGTTCCTTCACGTCAACAGGCAGATGAGGAACGCTCTGCGCACCGTCACAGACTATAACTGTGCCGTTATCGTGACATATCTCCGTGAATTCGGCGATCGGATTCAGCCGTCCGAATACGTTGGATATCTGTGCTATGGCAAAGAGCTTCGTGCGGGGACCGAGGGCTTTTTTCAAGCCTTCGGCGGTGTATTCTCCGCTTTCGTCACATTCGAGGTAGCGTATCGCCGCGCCCGTTTCCCTCGCTAAGTTCTGCCAAGGGAGCAGGTTAGAGTGGTGCTCGGATATCGCCACAAGTATCTCGTCATTCGCCCCGATCTCCGTCCTGCCGTAAGACGCGGCGATGAGGTTCAGGCTCTCGGTGGCGTTTCGGGTGAAAACTATCTCCCGCGTGCTTTCGGCGCCTATGATTTTTCTGACAGCTTCACGGGCGTTCTCGTATGCGTCGGTAGCCTTGACGCTCAGCCCGTAGAGCCCCCGCAGAGGATTGGCGTTCTCCTCGCGGTAATACCTCTCCACAGCTTCGATGACCGCTCGAGGCTTCTGGGTAGTGGCTGAATTGTCCAAATAGACCAAATTTTTGTACGCATCGAATACGGGGAGATCGTTCTTATAACTGTTACTGCTCATCGTCATCACCCCACCCCAGCGCTTCAAATATTTGCTTTTGCGTTTCGCTGCTTTCGATCTGTTTTATGACCCGCATGAGCCGCGAACGCGCGGTCAGCTCGTATATCTTCTCCTCGGGAATGCCGCGGGACTTCATGTAGAAGATGTGCCGTTCGTCGATGCGCCCAATGGTCGCGCCGTGGTTTCCCTCAACGTCCTCCTCGGCGCAGAGGATAACGGGTACGGTCTTATTGACCACGTTCTCGCTTAGAAGAAGCACTTCCTCGCGCTCCGAACCGACCGCTCCCGATGCACCCTGCTTGAAGTCGATAGTTCCCTTGAATACCTTAGCCGCGCGGTCGGAGAGCACTCCGCCCACGGCTATCTCGGAGGTGCTTTTTTTGCCGTTATGCTCCGCGACAAGGTTTATGTCGAGCTTCTCCTCGTCCGAAAGGGTGTAGGCGATGTCGGCTTTGAAAGAAGCCCGCCTGCCGTCCAGCCGCACGTCAATGCCGCTGACTGTGTCTCTCCCGCCTATGTAAAGCTCCGTGAGTTCAAGCTCCGCACCCTCGGCGATCACGGCTTTAAGCTCCGAAACCGCAGGCTCGGGACGGTCGAACACCCTTACGAGCCGCACTTTGGCATTCGGGTCTAAGATAAGTTCGGTTCGCTTTGATGAATTGTCCGAATCATTGTACTGTATGATAAGCTCGTCCCCGCCGCTCTCGATACGGTATTCCTCGGTCTCGGAGATGACCGTATCGCGCTCCGCATGATTGACTCCCAGCTTTCCGAAGGTCGGAACGGGGAGAATATTGTATCTTGTCTTTTCCATTTTTTCCTCCGTCACTCCGTCAGCCTATGCTCCCGTGCATTTCCAGCCCGATCAGATTATTCATCTCCACCGCGTATTCAAGGGGCAGTTCCTTCGATACGTTGTCAGCGAAACCGCGTACTATCATCGCGCGGGCTTCCTCCTCGGAGATACCTCGGGAGGTCAGGTAGAATATTGCCTCGTCGCTTATCCTGCCGATACGCGCCTCGTGCCCCACGTCGCACTTGTCTGTCTTAACGACTATCGCGGGCACCGTGTCAGAGCGGGATATCCCGTCCAGCATGAGCGATTCGCAGTTCACCGAGGACTTGCTCCCGACGGCGTTCTCGTTGACTGTGACGGCGCTTCGGAAGGTGCTTTTGCCGCCCGATTTGCTTATGGACTTGGTGTTCATGTAAGAGGACGTATCGGGGGCGTTGTGAACTATCTTCGCACCAGTGTCAAGATCCTGTCCCTCGCCTGCGAAGGTTATTCCCGTGAACTCCGCGCTCGCTCCTCTGCCGTTCAGAATGCTCATGGGGTAGAGGTAAGAAACGTGAGAGCCGAAGCTGCCCGATACCCATTCGATGCGTCCGTTTTCCTGTACAATTGCACGCTTTGTGTTGAGGTTGTACATATTCTTCGACCAGTTCTCAATAGTCGAATACCGCAGGGAAGCGTCTTTTCCCACGTACAGCTCTACACAGCCTGCGTGAAGACCCGCCTCGTAGTATTTCGGAGCGGAACAGCCCTCGATGAAGTGCAGACTGCTGTTCTCCTCGAGGATTATTAGCGTATGCTCGAACTGTCCCGCGCCTTTAGCGTTCAGACGAAAATAGGATTGCAGGGGGATGTCCAAGTGTACGTTTTTCGGTACATATACGAACGAACCTCCCGACCACACAGCTCCGTGAAGTGCCGCAAATTTGTGATCTGTGGGCGGCACGAGCTTCATGAAGTGGGCGTGTATCATGTCGGCGTATTTCGGGTCGTGCATTGCGCTTTCGAGGTCGGTGTAGACTACTCCCGACTTTGCGACCTCCTCGCGGACGTTGTGGTAGACCAGCTCGCTGTCATACTGCGCCCCGACCCCCGCAAGGCTCTCTCGCTCCGCCTGCGGGATACCGAGCTTTTCAAAGGTCTGCTTGATGTCCTCGGGGACAGCGTTCCAGTCGGTGTTCATGCGGTTTTTCTGGCGGATATACGTCACGATGTTGTCGATGTCAAGCCCCTCTATCGAAGCCCCCCACCCGACCATAGGCGTCCTGTTATATATGTCAAGGGACTTCAGGCGGAACTCCCTCATCCACTCGGGGTCGTTCTTTTCCTCGGAGATCTCGCGGATAATGTCGGCGGACAGCCCACTGTCCAGAAAATCTCCCTCATTTTCCTCGTATCGGAAATCGTAGAATGAACGGTCGATGTCCGATACCTGCGTTTTATCTTTCATATCTTTATATTCCTCTTGTCATACTTTTGCTTTGAGTTTTTCCGATACCGCGGGCGCTATGCGTCTTATCACCGCAACATAAAGCAGCTCCGATACCGCGATATTAGCCGCGCTTTTCACCGTGTACCAGAACACACCCTGCAAAGCGGCTGCCCATGAACCGAGGACAAATGCCTCGAATATCGTGTAGCCGCTTATCATGATGAGCTCCGCAGCCGCAGCTGCCGCGATCGGCACGAGGGCGCTCCTGCCTTTTTTTGCTTTGACAGCCCTGTGGAATATCAAGCCCGAAACGAGCGCCATCAGTCCTTTGATAACAAATGTTGCGGGGATATATACCGTGTACCCCGTGATGACGTCCGCGAGGGCGGAACCTATCGCCGCGGCAGCCGCTCCGTAGGCGGGACCCAGCAGCCATGCGCCTATGTTCACGAAGCTGTCCCCGAGGTTAATGTAGCCCTTTGTGGGGGTAGGTATAGTGATCAGTATCGTGGCGACTGTTATCATAGCCGCGAACAGCCCGCCGAACGCGAGTTTTGTGACAGTGTTTTTGTGTTTCATATACTTATACCTCCGATGTGAATTTCTCGAAGCCGTTCGCAAGCACATCAAATGCAAGCTCTCCGCCGCCTTCTTTGGCTATCTTTCCGCCCGAGAGGATATGCGTGCGGTCTATGTGCAGCCCTTCAAGCAGCCCCGAATTGTGAGTTATGATAAGCAGTGTACCTCCGCAGGACTTTCGGTATTCCTCTATGCCTTTTGACACAGTCTTGATCGCATCAACGTCCAGCCCCGAGTCTGTCTCGTCGAGGATAGCGAGCTTGGGTCTTAGCATGAGAAGCTGCAAGATCTCGGCTTTTTTCTTCTCGCCCCCCGAAAAGCCCACGTTCAGATCGCGGTCTGCGTAGGAGCTGTCCATGTCGAGAAGCTCCATCGCGGCTTTGAGCTTTTTCTTGTGCTCCCAGAGCTTCGTGCGTTTGCCCGTGAGCTGTTCGAGGGCGTTTCGCAGGAACTCCGAAAGCGTTATCCCGGGTATCTCTATGGGATTCTGGAATGAGAGGAATATCCCCCGTTTCGCGCGCTTGTCCGCGCTTTCGGCGGTGATATCCTCGCCGTCAAAGATGATCTTCCCCCCCGTGACGGCATATTCGGGACTGCCCATTATCGTGCAGCCGAGGGTGGATTTGCCCGCGCCGTTGTGCCCCATGAGGACGTGTGTCTCGCCCTCCCCAACGGTCAGTGTTACCTCGTGAAGGAGCTCCTTGTCCTCCGCAGTTACCGAGAGGGCTTTTATAATGAGTAATTCAGACATGGCATATTTTTCCTTTCTATCCGATATATCATATTTGTTTGATATGAATTGAATCTATTATAACATTTAAATCCTATCTTGTCAATAGGGAATGAGGACTTTTGTCGTTCTTTCTTTGTATCTGCCAAAATTCCGGAACTCGTAATGTGTATTTTGTACAATAATGCTAAATATCATATTTGATAATTTACGTGGATATTGTCTTTTTTTACCGTAACGGTGATTGACAAGTTTTTAATAGTCTGTTATAGTAATACTAATCCCTAAAAGAACAGCAGACAAATCTCGGCACTGACGGCTCATCACTCGTCGTCAAGCTCCCTTGCAGGGCGTTGTACAAGCTGTGC
>CACZJT010000084.1 GCA_902781565.1 uncultured Ruminococcus sp. | reverse complement strand
ATGTCGCCCGGCAGAAGCTCCTCGCCGGGTATCTGCTCCTGCCTTACGAGGTATACCTCGCTCTTGTCGAAGCTCAGCACAGCGTTGCCCGTCCTGCCCTCTATGCGCTCGACTTTCGCGGTGACGCATTCGTAGAGCTTGTCGTTGAACTGCTCTATCATGCGCTCGCGCTCCTTGTTTTTCAGCTCGTGCTTTATCTGCTGTTTTGCGTTCTGCACCGCAACTCTTCCGAAGGTCGCGGGAGATATCGGCAGAAGGCACATTCCGCCGACGGGACAGCTCGGGTCGTATTTCCTTGCGTCCTCGATGTTGATCTCGTTGTAATCGTCCAGGGGCTCATCGTCAACTACCAGTTTCAGTATGCCCATTTCAAAGATATCGTTCACGGGGTCGATGGCTACCCTGATGTTCTCGCACTTGGGATTATCGCGCCTTATCGCCTTTTCGATACCCTGACCGATTATACCCGCAAGCTCCTCGGTGGTAAAGCCGCTTTCCTTTCCCATATCGCTCAAAGCCTCGAAGAACATCTTATTGACGTTCACGGGTGCGCTTTCAGCCTCCGTATTCTTTCTGCGTGCCATTTTTACGATCAATCCTTTCAAATATAATCATTTCTAATCATTGACAAAGGTTATCCGCGTGTATACTCGAATCTATTTCAAGCTCACCCTAAGATTCGTACAGAGTTAAATTTTATCAAGGCACACGACCGCAGGCTTACTGTCGTAAGTCAAGGGAGTGTAACGCAGAGAAAATTTAATTATGTGCGAAGATTAGGGGGAGATTGGAATAGATTCGAGTATATCTGTCAGAACAGGTCGGTGTCGTCATTCAGGTTCACCGATGCGCATTCGCGGTAATCAAAGCTCTCGGTATCGAGGGGCTTTCCGTCCTCGTCTATCTCATAGGCGATGGTGAAGCCCGTTTCGGTATGCTCTATGAGCAGTCCCACGCGCTCCTTGCCGCGTTCCTTCGCGAACTCCCTCACCTTGTACAGCTTCAGGCGTATCTCGTCCCCCGTGCAGACCTCGAAGTGTTCGGGTCTTGTGAGCTTTCTTCCCAGCCCGGGGCTTCCCGCCTCGAAGATGTAGTTCTGCGGGATAAAGTCCTCTCTGTCCAGCACCTCGTTATAGGCGTGCGAGAATTCCTCGCAGATGTTCATATCCACCCCGCCGTCGCGGTCGATGAATATTCTCAGGTACCACAGCGCCCCCTCTTTCTCGAAGCGCACGTCCCACAGAAACAGTCCGAGCCGCCGGCATATCGGCTCCGCGAGAGCCCTTGCCCTCTCGACAGTATTCATAAGCCTGCTCCTTTCTTTGCCCATACAAAAGCAAAGAACCGCGTCTTTCGACCGGTCCTTTCTTCGCAAGTATTGTCAATATTATACCACAAAATCCCGCAGATTGCAATAGCCGAAGGCAAATTTTTTTCGCATTCGGTGAATTATTTGTAAACCCTCCGTAAATAATTATCCGATATCACTCATTCTCGACGGTCTTCTGCTGAGATTTGGTAGCTTCCATTGTGCTGTAAAGTGTGGTAAGGAATCCGTCGGAGGGACGGAAGTGCGAGTCATCGAGCCAGTCGCCCTCGGGTACAAGAGCCTCGGCGGGCTGTATCTGCTCCCTTAACATATCCTTGATATATACGCGGTGCTGCTTGTAATCATTCTCCGAAAGGTCGGTGGAGGAGTTCGCGGTCAGCTTGCTGTAGATAACATCTAAGCTGTTGGTGGTGATCTCCACCTGATCGAAAGCATTGTTGATAAGTCCCGTCAGCGCTTCTCCGAGAAACTCCATATTGCCCTGTCTGCCCTTGGAGAACACGTTGGTCTGGCAGATGAGCCTTATCTGTCTGCCCGAGAGCATTACGGGCTTGCCCTCGCGGAAAGAGATATCGTTCTTGTCCGAGCCGGGGTCGAGATAGTAAAGCTCCTCGGGGGGCACGTAGCTGAAACCGCCCACGATGTCCGCGACTTCCTCAAAGGAATCGTTGCTCAGGGTAACATAATAATCCACCGATATCCCGAAGGTGTTCGCCACCGCCGTCTGAAGGTTCCTTATGCCGCCTTCCTTATATACCTCGCGGAAGGTCTTTCCGCCGTCGGCGGAGCTGACGGTGAAAGCCGTCATCGGTATCACGATTATCCTGCTCTGTTCGGGGCAGATGCGCATTATGCTCAGATCGGAGAGCACGTTCTCGTTATTCACTCTCGCGTAGAGGGTATTATAAGAATCTATATACGAGCCCGAAACGTCCGCCTCGCCCGCTTCGCTTTTCGACACCCTGTCTATTATCAGCTTGGCAAAGAAGCCGAACACTCCGCAGAATATTATCAGCGTAACGAAGTAAATGAGCGCCACGGGCGCCTGTGAGCGCTTCGGCTTCTTTTTCTTTCCGTTCCGCTTTCCTTTTCCCTTGTTATTGGCATATGCCTGTGACATATTATCTTTCCTTTCCTTCCGATCTCACAGCTCGCTGCCGCAGATCAATATCCGTCCCATAGCTTTTTTCTCCGCCATTCTGAAGGTCATGGCTGAACCCGTTTTCATCGCCGAGGGATCGCGCAGGTAAGCTATGATATACGACGAGCAGTTCACCATAAACTGATTTCTCACCTTATAGCACTGTTTCTCGTAGCTCTCGAAGAAGTAGGGCACTGCCGTGCATCTTTCGAGGGCTTCCTCGTATATCCTGCGCTGACCCGAAGCCGCCGCCTGAGAGATATGGCGGTTCCTGTAGGGCAGAGCGCATATGAGCCTTGCGCCGTCGAATTCTTTTTCGTGCAGCAGTATCTCTGCCGCGAAAAGGTCGAACCCGGGTGCCATCCCGATGATGAAAGTATCGACGCCTTTGTTCATCAGCACCTCAGCGGAGGTCTGCACGCGAAGTCTTAGTTCGCGGAGCTTTTCGCCCGAGGGCATCTTATCGGGGCGATGACCCGTAAAGCAGCAGGCAAGCCTGCCGGTCACGCCCTCTTTCCCCTGCGGGAGGAACGGTTTCCCGCCGCAGAATATAAATTTTTCCTCCGCCGCGGACACCATGAGCAGCCCCTCCGTTTTCAGGCTATTTATACGCTGTAAAGTTTATTATACCACATAATTTCCGATATTTCAATACCTTTGGAAAAAAAAGCGTTCAAAGGGCAGGATTTTTATTTAGAAAAAACAGATCATAATTTGTAAGGCTGACCTCGTTGCACTATTTGGTGTAGGGCGGGGGCTTGCTCCCGCCATTCGCCCCGTTAGACCTGCATGATTCGGTGTAGGGTCGGCGCACCACGGCGTGGGTGCCGTTGCCCCGACCTCCTATATCGCACGCCCAATGTAGGGGCGAGCATTGCTCGCCCGTCCTATATCGCACGCCCAATGTAGGGGCGAGCATTGCTCGCCCGTGATTACCTGCGGGTTCGGTAGGCTTATGCCTGCCTTGCGGCAGGTTTGGGGGTTGCACAAAAATCGCATTCGCTCTTTTGTGCAATTAAATCGGCGATACATCCGTTCACGTTACTTTGAGCGGGTCGGGACGATTATGCCCTTACTGAACATTTTGGGGTATCGCCGATTTAACTTGGACTTTCGGTCTTGCATTTCTCGGGGGCGCTTTGTGTTTGCGGTTCGCGTGCTTTTTGCGCCTTCGGCGCAACGGGGGCTCTGCCCCCACGCGCTACGCGCTCCCCTGCAAGGGCTCCTCGCCCTTGACCTCGGCGTGCTACAGAGTGCCGCTTTCTTTATTTGCACAAATAGGTTCACTCCCTACATCAAATAACATAGGGTCAAAGTCCCTTGAACGACTGCCGCGGGTGTCCGATATTTTAGCTACAAATAATTTTTGCCAAAGGCAAAAATACCGCGAACTTCGTGCAGGGGTCTCCCCTGCAAATTATGATTTATTATATCTTCACCGAAAATTTATATTTTTTTCAAAAAACACTTGAAATTTTTGTTCTCCTGTGTTATAATATTCATATCGACCCCGTTATATAAACGGAGTATCAAAAAGGAGGAATCATAATGAAGAAAAGATTATCCGCTGCTGTCCTCGCGGCGGCTGTCGCTCTCTCCGAGGTCGGCGCTGTCCCCGCTTTGGACGCCCTGACCGCTCACGCCGAGGGCTGGGTCGTAAACGCCGCCGATTTCGGCATTAACGGCAAGGATAAACTCAATGACCGCGAGGGTATCGAAAACGCCCTCAAAAAAGGCAGGAACGCTACCGCCGATAACCCCCTGACCGTTGAGATACCCTCGGGTACTTACTATATCGCTACTCCCCTGCGTATCTACAGCCACACTACCCTGAAACTACAGCCCGATACCATCATAAAACGCATGGACGATAACCAGTATATGCTCTCCTACGAGGGTGCCAATAACAACACCTCGGGCTATAACGAGATAACAGATGTCACCATAGAAGGCGGCGTCTGGGACGGTAATGTTACCAATACCAAAAACGCAAAGGGTCTTGTGCTTTTCAGGAATACCAACCACATCACCTTCAAGGACACTGCCTTTAAAAACGTCTGCGGTACACATTATATGCTCGTGGGCGGCGTTTCGGATATGACCTTCGATAACGTCACTTTCTCCGACTTCAAGGCTTTCACGGGTACCGAAGCTCAGTACAGAAAGGCTACGGGCGACGCAGGTTTCAAATACCGCACCGCCGAGGTCATACACACCGACTTCATCAACGGCACTCCCTGCAAGAATATACTCGTGCAGAACAGCACCTTTGACGGCATCACCACAGGCGTCGGCACTCATCACACTTCCTCGAACCGCGCAAAGAACATCACCGTCAAGAACAACACCTTTAAAAACTGCTACTTCTACGCCGTCAATGCCGCCAGCTTCGACGGGCTCACCGTTACGGGCAACACCATGACGAACTGCGGCGGTCTGGTCTACACCGAGGACAGCAGCGGCACCGTCAGCAACAATTCCCTCTCCGCCCGTTCGGCTTCGGGCTCCTGGTACACTCACGATGTCACTCCTTTAGACGGCATTCACGCTCTTGACGGCAGCACTCTGACCGTCAGCAATAACACCCTGAAAAGCTGCTCGGGCTACGGCATTTACGCTCAGTCCTCCAAGCTCACGGGAAGCGGCAATACCGTTACCGCAAGCAAGGGAAAGACGGGCGGCTCGGCTCCAAGCTCGCTCCTCTCGGCTGGCTCGGGGTCCGATACTTCCTCAAAGACCGCCCTTAAAGCCTCGGACTTCACGATAAGCGCCAAGTTCGCCTATAAGGGCAGTCAGATCCGCCCCGCAGTCAAGTCCTCCCTCACCAAAGGCAGCGATTTCACCGTGACCTACGGCGCCAACAAGAACGTCGGACAGGGTACCGTCACCATAAAGGGCAAGGGCAGATACAGCGGCACAGTCACCAAGACCTTCAAGATAGTCCCCGCCAAGCAGACTGTGACCGTCACCAAGACCGCAACGGGCGCTAAGGTGAGCTGGAAGAAGGACACCGCCGCTACCAAGTATTACCTCCGCTACTCCACCACACCGAGCTTCGCCAAGTATTCCACCAAGGCTTACAGCAGCACCAGGACCTCCGCGAGCTTCAAGATACCCGCGGGCAAGACCTACTACGTAAAGGTGCTGACCTACACGAAGATAGGCGGCGTGGTATATCAGGGCTCATGGTCTGCGGTACAGCAGATGTCGAGAAAGTGATATTTCACGGAGCGCACCCCCTCGGTGCGCTCTTTTTGTACGTAATAATGTACCATTTTATTAAAGTGTAATAAATTGTAACACGAATGTAATTGAAATTCTGTATAAAATGTTATATAATAATATTATGATAATTATATGATCGGAATGTGTTTCCGACGCTTGGAACGGAGGGAAAATATGGCACGCATCAGAGCTATCGCTATCGAAAGACAATATTGCAGCGGGGGGCGCGAGATCGCGCGGCTTGCCGCAAACAGACTTGGGTTCTCCTGCTACGACAAGGAGCTTGCCGAGATGACCGCCGATAAGCTGGGCGTACCCTACGAGGAGATCGTCAAGTACGAGGAACTCCCCGGGAGCTTTTCTTTCAGCTTCAAGTTAGGCGACAGAAAGCAGGACATGAGCGAGGCGGTATTCGAGGCTCAGGCTGACATCATCACAAAGCTGGTGCAGAAAGAGCCCTGCGTTATCGTCGGGCGCTGCGCGGACTATATCCTCCGCAACAACGTGCCGACCCTTGCGGTATTCATCTACGCTACCCGCGAGAGCCGCTTGCAGCACGCCTCGGACTGCCACGGGCTGACCTACGAGGAAGCGGAGTATTCGATCAAGCGCATGGACAAAAAGCGTGCCGAGTATTACCGTTCCAACACCCGCAAGGAGTGGGACTCCATGTTCGGCTACGACCTCTGCGTGAACAGCGGAAAGCTGGGTCTCGAAGGCTCCGCAAGGCTCATCGCCGAGTATGCCGAGGGGACTAAATAAAGATCGGAACAGAAGTTTAGTTATAGAAATACGGTGAAAAGAAAAGCGGACGGACGTGCCTTTTTGCGGGCACGTCCGTTTGTTTATGTCATTGTTCACTTGCCGACGCTTATGCCTGCTTTGCTTTCTCCGCGTCGCTCTTTATCAGCCTGCGAATGGCGCCCACCGCGCATTTTATCGACTTCGTGGGGTCGTGAGTTATAATATCCGGCATATCCCTGAAGCTCCGCTCGGCGTTCCATATGGCGCTAAGCACCGCTCCGCACCTTGCGCCCCTGACAAGACCCACCGAGAAAACTCCCGCGCACTCCATTTCGGAGGTCAGACAGCCGCACTTCAAAAAGCCCTCCCACGCATTTTTAAGCCTTTCGCTCACCGCCGAACCCTCGGGCTCGACCTCGCCGTAAAAGCTGTCCTTAGAGTGTACCACTCCCACATGATAGGAGTTCCCAAAGCTGCCGTCGCAAAGCTCCTCAGCCGATTCCGCCAGCGCGTGAATGACCTCGTAATCAGCCGCCGCGGGATAGCCGTCGGGCAGGTACTCAAAGCTCGTGCCCTCCGTCCGCACCGCCGCCGTCGCTATGCACAGATCGCCGCCGATGACGTCCAGCTTTATGCCGCCCGATGTGCCCACGCGGATAAAGGTGTCCGCTCCGCACTTGATAAGCTCCTCCACGGCTATCGCCGCCGAGGGGCCGCCTATACCCGTGGAGCATACCGATACCTGCACACCGTCAAGCGTTCCCGTGTAGAGGTTGTACTCGCGGTTGCGGGCTATCTGCACCGCGTTTTCCAGCTCCGCCGCGATTATCGGCACTCTGTCGGGGTCGCCCGGGAGTATCACGTATCTTCCGACCTCGCCCTTTTTCGCCTTGATGTGGAACTGACGTTCACCGTCCATTATGCTTGCCATATTACCGCCCCTTAACTCTGTCAATTACAAACATCACGCCGCCGACTACGAGCAGCAGTCCTCCCGTGATGAATGCGACCGTTCCGTCATCGGGCTTGACCGCGTCCGCGTATGCCTTGGAGGGATCGTCGGGGTCGTAGTGAACGACCGTATTAGTGCCGACGCTTATCCTTGCCGCCGTCCATTCGGTGTAGAAGGTGTACTCACTCGAATCCTCATTCGTGACAAAAAGCACCTCGCCCCTGTATTCCGTGGTGCGCGAGCCGCGTCTTCCGCGCCTTTCCCTGTCGTCCACGTTCAGTATAACGCCCGGCGCGGTCTCGGTGCAGGCAGATTTAAGATTGCCCGAATTGACGCGCTTTACAACGCCCACCACAAAAAACACTACCGCCACTATCGGCAGAACGATAGCACCCATCTTTATCCTTTTCATGAATATCTCCCCCATGTGTTTTTTTCTATTATAGCATACACTCCGCGCCTTGTCAATAGTCCAAAAAGCGCAAACGGCGGCGACCGTTTTTGGTCTCCGCCGTTTGCGTTTCTCCATATATTATATTTGCTGTAAGCATGAAATAACGTTAAATAAGCCGCTTTATGCAGGTGATATTGTTGTACTGCGCCACCGAATCGAGGTAGGATATAACGATGCCCGTATCTGTGGATTCCGCGTGTACTATCTTGCCGTCGCCTATGTACATAGCCACATGATATATCGACGAATAATCGCCGTAGCCGAAGAACACGAGGTCGCCGGGCTGAATGTCGCTGCGGGCAACATCGCTGCCGTACTCCGCCTGCATGGAAGCGAGGTGCGGAAGGTTAATGCCTATCTGCGCATAGGAGAGCATGACCAGACCCGAACAGTCGGTAGCGCCGTACTGCTCGCCTGCCCAGACGTAGCTCCCGCCGACCATGCCCTTGGCGTACTCGATGACCGTCGCCGCATCTCCGCCCGCCGACGCGGTACTTCCGCCGTAATCCTGCGTATCACCGCTGTCATAGCTGCCCTCGTCGGCGCTGACATCGTAATCGGAGTAGTCGTTCTGTTCCTGCCCATAGCCCTGATCGTTGTAATTGTCCTCGATCTCGAAAACAGGCTCGGGCTCATAGTATTCCGTGGTGGTCGTTGTCGTTTCGGTCTCGGGTATATACTCATCAAGAACGTCCTCGATGATCTCGGGGACTTCCTCCGCCGCAGTGGTGGTGGTAGTAGTGGTGGTCTTTTTCTTCTTGGCAGTGGTAACAGCCTCATCGCCGCCGTCTGCTATGACATCGGGGACCGCTTCCTCGGCTGTGGTCTTTTTCGCCTTGGTCTCTGTGGCAGCGGTGGTGGTCTCGGTCTTAGCCTTAGCGGTGGTGGTAACAGCCGCCGTCTTCTTATCCGAAGCCGAAGCCTTCCCGCTGACCTTGCCGTACTCGTCAGAGAGCTTATCCGCCTTGTCGGTATAGCCGCTTATGTCCTTTTCAAGGCTCTTGATCTCGCTTCCGTACTGCTCCACCAGTGCGGCAAGCTCCGCCTGCTCTTTAGCAAGGCTCTGACGCTGCTCGGCGTAATCGCCGCTCGAAGCCTTCAGGTCGTCTATCTGCTTTTGCAGCTTCTCACGGCTCGCCTTGAGCTTGTCGTTCTCGGCAGTCAGCGCCGCGAGGAAGGTATTGTCATGCTCCGCAACGCGGGTCATGAGCTCCATTCTCATGAGCATATCATAGAAGCTGCCCGCGCCCGCAAGCACCTCGGGGTAGGTATCGCTGCCTGCCACGTATATGAGCCGCAGGCGTTCCTTGTAAGCCCTGACGCCCTCATCGAGCGCATTTTGGCTCTGCTCCACCTTATAGCGGACAGCGCGCATCTCGTCATCGAGCCTGCACATCTCGTCCTCTATGTCGGAATTCATGGACTTCTGCTTATCTATCTTCTTTTTTAAAGCCGCAGCCTTTTTCTTCACAGCCGCGAGTTTTTCCTTTTTCTTGCCGAGGGAATCCCCTGCCGCCTTGATCTTCTTGTCAAGCTCAGCCTTTTCGCGGTCGAGCTCCGCAAGCTCTTTCTCATACTGCTCGCGCTCGGAATACTCCGCCGCGCCGCCTACGATAACGGCTCCCGTCCCCGTCCTGCTCTCGCCTGCCTCACGGCTGCCCATTCCGAGCATAGCAGCCGCAAGCACGACAGCCAATGCCGCCGAAGCCGCTCTCTTTATCTTATTGCCGTAAAATAAAAGCATTCGTTCTGCCTCCTGCCGGAGCATTACCGTCACATGAAAAACAGTAACCGATATGTTACCGCTATGTAATTTATTATAACTCATTTTGTCAGAAAGGTCAAGCGCCGCCGCGCTCTTTCTGCGGTTTGCACAAAGAAAAATGGCATTTTGTACAAGCGATAGTACACTTACGCGGCAAACGGTGACAGCCTTGTGACAGCCCGATGACATTCCCGCGAATCCCCCGAAACGACACTTTGCTCGCCGCGGACGTGTTATCATGTTTTCGGGAGGGGGAACGGGCAGTGAAGATATACATAGACATTCTTATGCTCACGAACGCAGTGACGGCTATGATACTCGTGAGGTGTACCGCAAGGCTCTCCCGCGAGCGGCTGCGGCTGCGGCGGGAGCTGATGGCGGGGCTTGTCGGGGCGGCGGCTTCCCTGCTGGTGCTGGTTCGGACGGAGGGAGTGTTCCCCTCTGTCATAGTCCTTGCGGCAAAGATCGCCGCCGCCATGCTCATGACCTTCATCGCCTTTCGTCCCGATAGCATTCGGGGGCTTCTGCGGAGGACGGCGCTTTACCTCATCTGCGAGCTGGGATTCGGGGGAGCCTGTCTCGCGCTGGTGGGGATAACGGGGCGGAAGGTACTCTGCATACGGAGCTGCACCGTCTATTTCGATGTCACGATACCCCAGCTCGCGGTCTGCTGCGGAGCGGTCTACGGTATCATCGCCCTCGCCGACAGGATACAGCGTCACCGCCGCGAAACGGTGGGGCGCTTCAAAGCGGTGTTCAGGCTCGGCAGCTTCGTCAGGGAATTCACCGCCTACTCCGACACGGGCAACACCCTGCGGGACAGCTTCACGGGGGCGCCCGTGATGATATTCCGCTCGGACGAGCTTTACGAACGTTTCGAGCTCGACCGCCCCGAAAAGCTGTTCTTCAACGGCTTCCGACCCGTACCCTACGAAACGATAAGCGGCAGCGGGCTCATAAGCGTTACCCCCCACGCGGACATCACCATAAACGCCGACGGCACACGCCGCCGCGCCGAATGCTGCGCGGGCATAGTCCCCTCGAACGGCGGCAGAGAGTACGCCGTTTTCGCACCCGCTGTCCTCGATGAATGAAAAGGAGGAACCCACATGATAACGACCGTAAAAGACCTTTTGCTCAGACTGTATGTGAAGTACATAGGCTCGCCCGACCCCGTGGATTTCATCGGAAGCTCCGAGAAGCTGCCCCCGCCCCTCTCCCGCGAGGAAGAACAGCAAGCCTTCGAGCTTCTTGAAAGCGACCGTCCCCGCGCCTGCGAAACGCTCATAGTCCATAACCTGCGGCTCGTGGTCTACATCGCAAAAAAATACGAGTCCCCGTTCTGCACGAACGAGGACATGATCTCCATAGGCACTATAGGGCTCATAAAAGCCGTAAGGTCTTTTGACCCGAAAAAGAACATTAAGCTCGCCACCTACGCTTCCCGCTGTATCGAAAACGAGATACTCATGTTCATGCGCAAGGCTTCCCACCGCGCCGCCGAGATATCCATAGACGAGCCGCTGAACACCGACCGCGACGGCAACGAGCTTTTCCTCTCGGACATGATAAGCTCCGATGAGGAGACCGCCGCCGAAAAGCTCTCCCGCGAATGTGAGCGCCGCGCCCTCATGGACGAGATAGCCCGCCTTTCCCCCCGCGAGCGGCAGATAATGGAACTGCGCTTCGGGCTTGCGGACGGCAGGGAGCTTACCCAGAAAGAAGTCGCCGACCGCATAGGCATATCCCAGTCCTACATCTCGCGGCTCGAAAAAAAGATAATCAAGCGTATACGCGAGAACTTAGCGAGCTTATGTTAATGCGGAATTCCTCATTCCGAATTCCGAATTTACAGCGAAAACCTGTCTTCCCCGCCCGAATTGCCCGTACTTTCGTCCTTGAAGCGCGTCAATGTGACGTACATTTCGGGGACGTTTTTTTCTATGGCGAAGGCTATCAGCCCGTTAAGCTCCGAGGAACTTACGAGCCCCGCCGAGAGTATCCGTCCAAGCTCCCCGAAACGCTTGTTCTCTATGAGCATCTCACAGACCTCCCGCGAGAGCGAACGCGCTTCGGCTCCAAGTCTATTATCCTCGCTCATGAGGTACAGCCCCACCACGAGCTGCGGATACAGCTCGCTTCGCTTCACTTCCGAAAGATCGCGGGTGCGAAGCGCCCTTACGAACGCTATGATCTGCCAAGTATCGAGGGCGTGAGAGGCGCGGAGGTATGTTCCCCCGAGAACAAGCTCCGTAAGGCTCGGACAGCTCCTGAAAGAATCCTCGGCGATCTCGGTATCGAGGGACAGCAGAGCGAGGCGCTTCGCGTCGCCGCAGTATGAAAAAGCCTGTTTCCCGACCGACTTCACGCTTTCGGGCAGGACTATCGCTCCGAGCCTGTAGCACTGTGAGAACGCTTCATCGCCTATCCGTTCCAAGCCCTCGGGGAAGCTCACGGAGGTGAGCCTTTCGCAGTCGGAAAACGCACCCTCCCCGAGAGTTTTCAGCCCGTCGGGGAGCTTTACCGTGTCCAAAGACTTACAGCCCGAGAAAGCCAGTCTGCCGATGTTTTCAAGCCCCTCGGGGAGTGTGAGCGAGGAAAGCGCCGAACAGCCGTAAAAGCACATCTCCCCCGCCGAAGCGACACGGGACGGCAGAGTGACGGCGGACAGAGCCGTGCAGTACGAGAACGCATTATCGCCCATGCGTTCAAGGCTCTCGGGCAGTCCGACACTTCCGAGAGCCGTACACCCGAAGAACGCACCGTCCCCGAGTTCCCGAACGCCCTCGGGTATCTGCACTTCCGTCAGTGCGGAACAGCCGCGGAATGCGTTCCCGCCTATGTCACGCACCGTATCGGGCAAAGCTATCGACGCGACCGAACGGCAGCCGTCGAACGCCTTTTCGCCTATTGCCGTGACCCCATCGGGGACGGTCACGGAGATCTCCAAGCCCTCGCGGCAGCGTATCAGAACGCCGTCCGTTATGTTGAAGGGAGAGCGTTCCTTGCGTTCAAAGAGCCTTGTGAACAGTCCCACGGCGCAGCCCTCCTCCGCGAAAAGCGTTCAAAGCTCTATCTCGACCTTCCGACCGCTCGGGGTATACCTGCGGCACTTCACGCCGACCATTCCGAACATCATCTTGCTGGCGCGGGTGCTTTCCGAGTCGGCGTACTTATCCGAGAGGTATACGACCTCGCTTATACCGCTCTGTATGATAGCCTTTGCGCATTCATTGCATGGGAAAAGGGTCACATAGAGCCGCGCACCTTTGAGGGAAGTCCCGCTGTTCAGGATAGCGTTCAGTTCGGCGTGGCAGACGTAGGGGTATTTGGTATCGAGCCCTGCGCCGTCACGTCCCCAGGGCATATCGTCATCGTTACAGCCCGTAGGCATACCGTTATAGCCCACCGAGAGTATCTTATTCTCATCGGAGACTATGCAAGCCCCCACCTGAGTATTAGCGTCCTTACTGCGCTGCATGGAGAACAATGCCACGCCCATAAAGTATTCGTCCCAAGTGATATAATCGTTTCGTTTTTGGCTCATATCTTTACCTCCTTGAAAATCATAATTTGTAAGGCTGACCTCGTTGCACTATTTGGTGTAGGGTCGGGGCTTGCCCCGACCTCTTGACCCGAACAACGTTACGTTGTTCCATTTGTGTAGGGGCGCACCTATGTGTGCGC